>JAFAUA010000149.1 GCA_019243595.1 Acidimicrobiia bacterium | reverse complement strand
TGGCGAGGACAAGGCCGTTGCCGACGCGCTGATCGCAGCTCGCCAGGACCTCGGAAGCAAGCAGGCGTCGCTCCAGCGTCTGGAGGCCGACCGGCGGGCGACCGTGGCCAGCCTGGCGGCCGAGCAGGCCGCCCTACTGAAGGCCGACGCCTCGATGAGCGCCCTGCTCGCCCGCGTCAAAGGCGAGCTCGCCGCCCTCGTCGCCGCCGATCAGGCCCGTCGCGACGCCGCGGCACGGCGCGGCGCCCGGCCGGGGGGCACGTGGGACTGCATCCGCGCGCTCGAGTCCGGCAACAACTACAGCGCGCCGGGTGGTGGGGCCTACCAGTTCCTCGACTCGACCTGGCACGCCATGGGTTACCCAGGCACGGCGAGCGACGCCCCGCCTGCTGAGCAGGACGCGGCGGCCGTCAGACTCCAACAGGAGGCCGGCTGGGACCAGTGGACGACCGCGAAACGCTGCGGCCGCTGAGGGCGTCGGCCTAAGCTAAGCCGACGCCATTACGGCCAAGCGAATCAGCGCCGCCGGAGGCGGAACAATTACTCGCGAAGCGACCGGTCGGTAGGCGAGACCTAGAGCTCGGTTTCGGGAAGCACTTCGGACTCGTCGAAGCGATCCGGTAACACGACCTGGTCGGACCTGCGTCTGACCTCGTAGCTCTGCTCGTCGACCCCGACGAGCTCGAACCCCGGGACCCACGCACCATCGAAGCGGTTGCGCACCATCACGGGTGTCCCGGTGTTCCAGTTGGGATGCCTGCGGTTTTCCGGCATCACGTCTCCCGTCTCTCGCACGCTCGGGGCCGCCGCCCCAAACGCGAGGCCCCTGCGACATGCAGGGGCCCCAGTCGTGCAGTGATCGGTGAAGCGTTACGACTGTATTGCGGTGAAACGCGATGTCAAGAGCGGGCGCCGACCGGCTGGCGTTCCGGTTCGGGTGCAGGTGCGGTCGTCTCCTCGCGGCGGGGCTCGTCGGGCGGGACGGCCCCTTCGAGGCGGCGCAGGCCCCAACCGAGCGAACCCACCCACACCAGGGCGAGGGCCCCGAGCACGGCGTAGGCGGGCCGCTGCAGCCACTGGCTGCCGCCCACCGACTCGCGCTGGAGGATCTGCTTCTCACGCTGGAACGGGCGCGTGACATTGGGCCACGGTGGCACCTGGGCGGCGGGAATGGCGGGGTCAGCGGGCATGTAGATCGGCAGCCCCATCAGGGTTCGGCCCTTGTGCAGGCGCACCAGCGCCTTCCACTCGCCAAACACCGGCACCGTGCCATCGGTCTGATAGACGCCGGGGCTCGTCTCGTGCAGGTCCTTGATCACGAGACCGCCGTTGCCCTTGCGGGCGCCCTGCCACGCCGTGATGTTGAACCACTGGGCATCGTGGGCCGCGTTCGCGGGGTGCATGTGGAGCGTCACGTGCACGCGCCCGCCGGGAATGCCCAATGGCGGGTCCATCGTCAGATCGGCGCGGTAGGGGTGCACGGTCGACGTCAGCGGCAGGGCGAGGATCGCAATCACGGCCGCGGCCAGTGCCACGCCGACACCGCGAGGGAGCCGCTGACGCACGACGAGGAAATCGTCAGCCGGAGGACTGATCGCCCGGCCGATGAGGGCGCCGATGAGGGCGCCGGAGATGGCGCCGACGAAGCCCCACACGGCGCCGAGCGGGAACAGGCTGGCGTGCCACGGCAGCGGCATGAAGATGTGGCTCCAGACCCACTCGGCCGCAAGACCGACCGTGCCGATCGCCAGACCCGACCAGAGGCCGAGGGTGAGCGGCTTGGCGCGGGCGGGGACGCGCAGGGCGCCGAGCTCGATGACCGCGGCCTCCACGACATACAGCGGGAAGTGGAGCAGTGTGCGCCCGAGGACCGGGCCGATGAGGAGGGACAGCACCCCGCGGAAGAGCAGGAAGAACCCGACGGCGCCGAAAGCGCCACCCTTGCCGAGGCGGATCCGAGCGGCGACCAGCGCGATACCTGCGGCCAGCATGATCATCGCCGGCTGGAACAGCTGATTGAATTGGGGGACGCCGAAGTCGAACTCGGCCTGCAGGGTCGACATGCCGATCAGGAAGGCGCCGGCGAGCGACAGGTGGATGCGCCACATCGCCTTCGGGTCGACGGGGTTACCGGCCGCCTTGGCGGCCCGTTCGCCTTCAACCGCAAGC
>JAFAUA010000057.1 GCA_019243595.1 Acidimicrobiia bacterium | reverse complement strand
TCCTCGGCGGTCTCGTGCACGGCGAGGAAGGCGCGCAGGCAGTCGAAGAGCTGCGTGCGGCCCTCGCCCTTCTGGTCGCTCATCTGGGCAAACATCGACCGGACCTCGTCGTGCTGGCGCCGTAGGAAGTCGGTCGCGGTTTCGGTGCTCGTTTGTGCCTGGGCCATGGGGTGTCCTCCTGCTCAAAATCGTTGCTTCTTCGCGCCTACCCACCCAGGGCGCTCCCTAACAGGAGGCGACGGGCCCTCCGTCGAACTAATTGGCCGACCTGGGAGGGAACTTTGCGACGAATCGGGCTAGTCGCCGCCATCGCCACCCTGCTCACGGGGGTGCCCGCCACCGCCCTGGCGGCGGGCGGACCGCCGTCGGGCGGGTGCGCCAAGCCCCGCCTGCTGATCCTGTCGGCGTACCCGGCGGAGATGGGCCAGATCATGAAGGCGACCAGGCTCGACAGCGTCGAGCCCATCCGCTCGGCGGCCCCGGAGAGCAAGGAGTTCTGGACGGGCACCCTCGAGGGCAAGTCTGTGATCGAGGGCCTGACGGGAATCGGACCGGTGAACGCCACGCACACGACGACGGCCGCCTTCGCGACCTTTGACTGCATCAACAGCGTCGTGTTCTCCGGCGTGGCGGGCGCCGGGAGCGACCAGCTCGGACCTGGCGGGACGGCCCGCCAGTCACGGATCGGCGACGTCACCGTTCCCGACCGCTGGACCACCGACGGCGGCAAGACCTGGTCGACGGCCTCGCCGGCCCTGCAAGACCTTGCGGCCCAGGTGGCGCCGAAGGTCGCCCTGCAGAACACCACGCCACTCGCGGACTACGCGTGCGCGTGCATCGACTTCGGCACCATCCCTGGCGCAACGTTCCCCTACACACCGGTGGTGCTGTTCCACGGCGACGGTTCGACGACCGACCCGTTCGGTGGCCACGCCGCCCCCTGCCTCCAGCACGGCGGCGACCTCGCCGGGTGTGAACCGTGCCCGGCAGCGATGGGGACGTCGCCCGACCCGTCGCGGTTCGTCTACGGCGTCGAGGGCGTCGCCGACCCCGGCTTCATCACCGGGCTGTTCGCAGTGGCCGGGGGCTCGGGGGGGAGCTACATCGAAAGCGACGAGGAAACCGGCGCGGTGGCGGCGGTGGTCAACGCCCACGGTGTGCCGTTCATCGGCTTCCGAGGGATCTCCGACGGCACACCCGACCCGTACGGGATCCAGAACCTCCCATTCCCCTCCCAGTTCCTCGTCTACCAGCAGCTGGCGGCCGACAACGCGGCCAGGATGACGCTGGCATTCGTCGACGCCTACAAGGTCCCGCACCACATCTAGGGTTCGTCCGATGCATGGCGAGGTCACCGTCCACATGGACGCGCCGGTCGACCAGGTGTGGGACCTGGTGAGCGACGTCACGCGCATCGGCGAGTTCAGCCCCGAGACGTTCGACGGCGAATGGATCGACGGCGCCACCGGGCCCGCCGTCGGCGCCCGGTTCCGCGGCCACGTCAAGCGCAACCAGAAGGGCCCCGTCTACTGGACGAAGTGTGAGGTCACCGCCGCCGACCCGAACCGGCACTTCGAGTTCGCGGTGATGGTCGGCTCGCGAGTCGCGAACACGTGGGGCTATCGGCTGGAGCCCGCTGACGGCGGAACCGATGTCACCGAGTACTTCCGGCTGCCCCCGAACATCGGCTCCCGGATCTACTGGGCTCTGGCCGGACGGCTGCGGGGACGCACCAATGACCGCAACATGCGCACAACCCTCGAGCGCATGAAGTCGGTCGTCGAGCGCAAGGCCGCCTGAGCGTTCAAGTCCTGCTCCACCCGGAGAGCCGCCTGGTGTAGATACTCGGGCGTGAACAAAGCGGCGGTGGGTGCGGGCGCTATTCGGGCCGCGTCGGGTATCTCGTTTCTCGTTGTGCCCGAGCGGGCCCAGCTGTTGTGGTCGGAGCGACCGGCGACCGATCCGACCGCACGCCTGCTGCTGCGGTCGATGGGCTATCGGGACACCTTGATCGGCGCCGCCCTTCTCGCCGCCGGCCTCCGCTCGAGCCCCACCGTGTCGAACTGGTTCCTGGCGTCCGCCGGCGCGGACACGACAGATTTCGTCGGCGCACTCGCGGTCCGCGATGAACTCTCCAAACGCGACCACGTCATGGGGATTGGCGGCGCGGCCGCGGGCATCGTGATCGGCGTCGTCGGCTGGGCTGCTACCCGCCGGCGCGCCAGCTGATCACTCAGGGGAGGATCCGGATCGTCGACGAGATCCAGTCGACGAGCGCGGTGTTGGGTTGCGACACCGGTGTTCCGACGACGAGCACGATCACGTCGTAGACGGACTGGTGCTGGGCGGCGCCCACCGCGAGGGTGCCGGTCACGATGATGTCGTACTCCGTGTCGCTCACGGTGAAGCCGTTGCCCGAGATCTTGTACCGCAAGCGCACGGCCGGACGGTTGTCGACGGTGCCGGTGGTCGCCGACTCGATCGTGGCGCCGGCTCCCTGTAGGAACTCCTTCCTCTGGGACTCGAGCTGGGAGACGGTGACCGGGCGGACGCCACCTCGACGGGACGCCCCGGCGAAGCCAGCCGGCGGTGTCAAGCCGCGGATCACATGCTGGAAGCCGGACGACGGGGGGGACGTTGACCCAGGCAGACGGGACCATGAGCGTGGCGCCCATGTCCGCGGGCGCGAACGTCTGCGGCGTGACGCCGGCAGGAATCGCGCCCGACCCGGCCAGGTTGGCGGTGTTCGTCGAGTTTCCCGACGACCCCACAGTGAAGGCAGCGATCGCGGCGGCGACAAGCAGGACAACGACTCCCACACCAAGGGCCTTCGTCCGCGTGGCGGCCACCGCCCCGGAGTCTCTCAGTTTCTGGTGAGGGCGGCGACCCCGTCGAGGTGGGCGAGCTTGTGCGGGTTGCGGACGGCGAAGATGCGCGTGATCCGACCGTTTTCGATCGTGACGGTGGCCGCGGTGTCGAGCTCGCCGCCGATGTCTATACGCGTGCCGACGGAGCCGTTGAGCCAGACGGTCTTGGCCTCGAACTCCACCCGGCCCAGGGCGGCGATCAGGAAAGCCGCGACCCGCTGCGCACCCTCGATCGGCTGCGGCGCGGCAGCGACCAGGCCGCCTCCGTCGGCAACGACGACGACGTCGGGCGCCAGGACGTCGAGCAGACCTTGGAGGTCGCCGTCGCGGACGGTCGCCAAGAAGCGCTCGACGACCTCCTGCTGCTCGGTCGCACTCACCGACATCCTCGGGCGCCGGGCGGCGACGTGGTCACGCGCCCGGTGAGCGATCTGACGGACGGCGGCCGGCGACTTGTCGACCGCCTCGGCGATCTCCTGGTAAGGCACGTCGAACACCTCGCGCAGCACGAACACGGCGCGCTCGGCAGGTGCCAGTGTCTCGAGAACGGTGAGCATGGCCATCGACACGTTCTCCGCCAGCTCGACGTCGGCGGCCACGTCGGGGCTGGTCAGCAGCGGCTCGGGCAGCCACTCGCCGACGTACTCCTCGCGCCGGCGCGCCAGGCTCCGCAGTCGGTTCAGCGCCTGCCGGGTGACGATGCGAACCAGGTATGCCCGCGGGTCGTGCACCTCGGCGTGGTCGACGTCCGCCCACCGCAGCCACGTCTCCTGGACGACATCCTCGGCGTCGGCGGCCGAGCCGAGCATCTCGTAGGCGACGGTGAACAGCAGGCTGCGGTGGCGGGCGAACGCGTCCTCGCTCATGGCCTACGCCGAGGCCGCGTAGCTGGCCGTCGGCCGGGCCAACGGGATCGGGCAGGCCTTGGAGAACTCCTGGGACTCGATGCCGAGCGCCGTGTTCGACCTCGTGTACAGGTTGGCGA
>JAFAUA010000018.1 GCA_019243595.1 Acidimicrobiia bacterium | reverse complement strand
ACGCCGGCCGAGCGCTTGGAGCGCGTCGTCCGGGCGATGCTCCAGCAGATGGCCGAACACCCGTCGCTGTGCACGCGCCTCATGTGCTGGATGGCGACCGCGGGCGCCGAGCAGATCGTCATCGAGGCGCAGGGTTCGTTCCTGGCTCCCGTGCGGGCCTTGTTCGCCGAAGGCCAGGCGAGCGGGGAATTCGCCGAGATCGATCCTGTCGACGCCACGACCGCCATCATGGGCGCGGTGTCCATGGTCGCGATGCGTCATACGGTCCACGGCGACTTCGACCCTGTGGCCGTTGGAGATGCTCTGATCCCACGACTGCTCGACGGGGTCCGTTCGGAGCAACGGCGTCCGTCGCCCGCAACGCGTCAGGCTCGCCGCGGCGCCCGTACGACCCGCTGAGGCGACCGTCACCTAACGCCGGCCCGCATTGCAGTCCTCGTGACGAACGACACAGCCCGCTAGGCGCGCTCTGGCGGTCGTCTGGCGCCTTTCTCACGAGGGACAGCAACGACCAGCGAAAGGAAGAACGATGGCCACATTTCCGCCTCTGACCCACGTCGCACTTACGGTGCGCGACCTGTCGGTGAGCGTGCCTTGGTATGAGGCGCTCTTGGACGCTGAGCCCGTCATCGACGAGGACACCGACCCTGACATGCACCACACCGTCTACCTGCTCGGAAACGGAACGCTCCTCGGCCTCCACCAGCACGGCACGGCCGCGCCGAAAGGCCAGTTCAGCGAGTACCGAGTTGGCCTCGACCACGTTGCCTTCGGCTGTGCCGATCGCGGGGAGCTCGAGAAGTGGGCACGTCGGCTCGACGAGCTGAGCATCGACCACGGTGACATCAAGGATGCGCCGTACGGGTCGGGGCTGAGCTTCCGAGACCCCGACAACATCGCTCTCGAGTTCTTCGCACCGCCGGCGTAAGCCCGGCGTCGCCGCTACTTCTTGCTGCGGCGGGCGCTGAGGCGCTCGGCGAAATCGGGCTGCTGCATCGACCAGAGCTGGGCCTCGAGCTCGAGCGAGACGGCCTCGTCCGACGTCGACACGTCCGGCATCCGGCCGAGCGTCTGCTTGACGCGGCGGACGAGCGCAGGCGGCGCCTTCGCCGCCTTGCCGGCAAACGCGAGTGCCTCATCCAACAGCCGGTCGTCGTCAACGCACCGCCAGGCCAGGCCGTGCCGCTCGGCGGCGTCGCCGTCGAGGACGTCGCCAAAGAGCACGGTGGCTGCCGCGCCTTGGGGGCCGAGCACGTTGGTCATCATCCACGTGTGACCGCCGCCGGGGTGGAGACCGAGCTGGAGGAAGCGGGTGTCGAACTTGGCCGACCGTCCAGCGATGCGGACGTCGCAGGCCAACGCCAGGTTCACACCCGCACCCACGGCCGCGCCGTTGACGGCGGCGACTGTCGGCAACGTCGAGCGCTGGACGCGCAGGAAGCCGTCGTAAACGGAGCGCAGTCCGCCGCCGCCGTCCGAGGACTGGCCGGCCTTGCCGAGGTGGGAAAGGTCCGCGCCGGCGCAGAACGCCGGCGGCGCACCGGTGACGACGACGGCGGCAACCGAGTCGTCGGCCTCGAACCCGTCGAAGGCGGCGACGATCTCGTCGACCATGTCGAGCGACAGGGCGTTGCGGCGGCCCGAGTCGTCGAGGGTGACGACCCCGACTCCACCGTCGACGTCGGTGCGGACGAGGGCCAGGGCGCTACTCGTTCTTGACGACGGCGGGCGAGCGACGGAAGAAGTTCTCGACGTCGCGCTCGTACTTGTACTCCGGACGGCTCTCGCCGACCGCCCTTCGCAGCCGGCTCGCCCGGGCGAAGCTCTCGACGGCCCCAGCCGTCGTGTAGCGGTACTGGAAGCCGGCGCGCTTCAGGCGCCGGTTGTCGACGCCCCGGCCATAGCGGATGAGGTCGAGCAGCTCGGAGGGCAGCTCGAGCCCAAGCCTGCTGAGTGGCCCGGCGGCGACGTTGGTGAACACCGGCGGCAGCGGCCACGTGCGCTTGCCACAGATCTTGGCCACCTCGCTCCATGGGAGGCGGCCGTCGCCGGCCACGTTGTAGATGCCCGGCACCTGCTCGCGCATCACGAACTCGAGGCAGCGGATGACGTCGTCCTCCTCGACGAACTGCACGAGGGGATCGAAGCCGAGGATGGACGGCACCGCGGGCAGCTGCAGCGCCTTGCTGGTGGGGGTGACGATGTCGGTACCGAGCACGTTCGAGAAACGCAGCAGGGTGACGACGACGTGGGGGTTGTCCTCGGCGAAGTCGTGCAGGTAGCTCTCGGCCTCGAGCAGCGAGCGCTCGACGCGTGTCTTTGCCGAGTGTGTCCGCGTCATCTCCTCGCGGAACCACACCGGGTCCTCCCACGACGAGCCGTAGACGAGCGTCGAAGACTTGACGACCACCTGGCGTACCGGGCTGCCGGCGGCGCCCGCCGCCGCGAGCAAGTTCAGCGTTCCGATCACGTTGATCTCGTGCAGTGCCCGGCCGCTCATGCGGGTCGAGTCGACGATCAGGAACGTGTGCAGGATCGTGTCGACCTGGGTGGCCTGCACGATGCGGCTGAGGATCGAATACGACTGGTCGGCCCGCACGAATTCGGTGCGCTCGAGCTCGACGCGCGGTTCCTTGGTGTCGAGACCGACGATGACGTCGACGTCGGGATCCTTCTCGAGTGCCTGGGCCAGCCGGCCGCCCCAGAAACTGCCCAGGCCGGTGACGAGGACCCGCCGACCCACTACCCGAACCAGACGCTGCGCCGCTGGCGGAGCATCTCGTAGAGGTTCTCCTGCAGGCGGACGCGGATGTCCTCCGCCTCGTCCATGATGCGACTGCGCGAATACCGCTCCTGATCGGGCGGCACGTCGAAGTGCACGGGGTCGAGCACGCGCAGCTTGAACTTGGAGGGGAAGTAACCGACGAGGCCGAGCGGTCCGAGCAGCAGCATGTTGGCGGTGAGCGGCGCGTAGGGCGCGCCGACGAGCTTGGCCAGCGTGGCGTTCTTGTAGATGATCGGCATCGACTCTTCGGCACCCATCACGGCGATGGGGATCACGGGCACGCCGGCGCGCATGGCGATCTCGACGAAGCCGCCCCGGCCGAAACGCCGGAGCTGATAGCGCTCGCTGTAGAGCTTGCCCGGGCCCTTGGTGCCCTCGGGGAAGACGAGCACGAGCTGCTGTTGCTCGCGCAGCAGGCGGTAGGCGTTCTCCGGGTGAGCGGCCACGCCACCGGCGCGCGCCCACATGGTGCCGACGATCGGCATGGCCTTGAAGATGTGGTCGGCGAGGCCATACACCGGCCGCTGCAGCTCTTCCTCGACGCCGTGCATGATCACCGGGGCGTCGGACGGAATCGCGCCGGCGTGGTTGGCGACAAGAAGGGCCCCACCCTCGGTCGGAATCTTCTCGAGGCCCTCCCACTCGACCCGGAACCATGATCGGTACAGCGGTCCGTACAGGCGGCGGGTCAGCTGGCGGATGTGCTCGGAGCGACCCCACTCGTCGACGTCGCTCTGGCGAGGATCGTGAAGCGGCTCGGCCTCCGGCTGGCGCGGCAGGTGGACGAGGGCGCCACGCCCTTCGGCGGTGATCCTCTCTCCGGTTGCCACGGCTCAGAGCCTAACTGGCAACGGCGTCCGCCGGTTCTGGCTCCCCGCTGTCTCTGTCACGCAATCCCAAGGCCGTGAGGGCGCTGAAAAGAGCGATGGCGGCGGTGCCCAAGGCGCCGAGCAGGAAGAACACCAATTGGATGCGCACGAACGACGGCACCGGCCGCTTGTTCGCCGAGTAGAGGTGCAGGTTGTACCGGACGGTCAGGATGCTGCCGACGCCGATGATGACGGCCATCACGACGACCAGGCCGAGGGTCACCGCTACGGCGGTCTCCTGGCGCTCGGTGGCCCGCTTCTGCAGGAACACCGGCAGCGACACCAGCACCACTGCCACCACGAGGAACAGCAAGACCGTCCCGCCGAGGTTGCTGAAGGCGTATCCGATCCGGTGGAAGACGTCGCCGGGCACGCCCTGGGGCTCGGTCTTCTTGAGCACGGCGCCCTCGATGATGGCGGCGATGACCTGGGCGGTGACGACCAGCGTCAGGGCCAGGCCGATGGTGGTGACGAAGCCGACCCAGCGGTTGCCCTGCTCAGAGGGCGGGAGGACGTCGACCGCCTCGACGGCCGCTTCGGGCATCGGCGGCGGCGGTGGCGCCGGGACCGACGGCGGCGGGGTCGCCGCGGGAGCCGGCGGAGGCGGCGGCGCAGGGGGCGGCGTGGGCGTCTGCGGGGTGGTCTCTTCGGGGCGCTCGTAGTCGCTCATGTCCCACACCTTTGCACGTACCCTTCCCCGGGGACGTAGCCCAACCAGGTAGAGGCCGACGCCTTAAAAGCGTTGCCAGTGAGGGTTCGAGTCCCTCCGTCCCCACCTCCGTCCCCACCGCCTGCTAGTTCTCGAGTGCGGCGGCGAGGCGCTCGAGCGTGCCGCTCATCGTCTGACGGTTGCGCTCGGTGCGGTCCTCGATGCCCGAGATCTCCTTGCTCGCCTCCATGACGTGCTCGGGCCGCAGATCCTCGCTCCACTCGGTCACCCGGCAACCGGACTCCGTCGGCTCGATGCGGTATCCCCAGGTCGAGTAGTGGAAGTCGTACATCGAGCACTCGAACGCGAACGCCTTGCCCGGGTTGGCCTCGATGACTTTGCCCTGCGTGGTCCACTCCCGGTCGCCGGCGCGGTTGTGGCCGTCGAAGGTCGCGCCGATGGCCGGCCCGTCGAAGCCCTCGTGCCATTCGGCGGCGTGACACTCCTCCGACCACTCGCCCATGCGGGTCACGTCCGAGATGGCGGCGTACACGGCCTCGGGAGCGGCTGCGATGTCGCGGGAGATCTCCAACCTCTTGGTCATGATCCGGATTTCACCACGGTTTCCTAGTAGGGCCCGAAATCGGTCGTGCAGGA
This sequence comes from Acidimicrobiia bacterium, assembly GCA_019243595.1. Lineage (GTDB taxonomy): Bacteria > Actinomycetota > Acidimicrobiia > Acidimicrobiales > AC-14 > CADDZP01. The sequence goes on along the minus strand of JAFAUA010000018.1, from coordinate 117 downwards.
CTACGCGTTCCGTTCGGCGAATCCTCGCGGGCGGCAGCAGGAGGTGACCGATGGTGTCCACGACGCTCGGACGATGGCGTGAACTGCCCGCCGACCACCGGCGCTGGATCGTCATCA
>JAFAUA010000579.1 GCA_019243595.1 Acidimicrobiia bacterium | reverse complement strand
TGGGTGAGCGCCTCCTGGGCGTTGCTGGCGGCGCGGGCGATGCCGAAGTCGGTGACCTTGACCTGGCCGCTGCTGCTGATGAGGACGTTGCCGGGCTTGATGTCGCGGTGCAGCACCCCGTTGTCGTGGGCGAAGGTCAGAGCGGCGGCAATGTCGGCGCCGATCTCAGCTGCTCGGCGCGGCGGGACCGGGCCGTCCTCGCGGATGACCTGGCGCAGGGTGCGTCCCTCCACGTACTCCATGACGATGAAGTACGTGCCCTCCTGCTCGGCCCAGTCGTAGATCGAGACGATGTTGGGGTGGTTGAGATTGGCCGCCGAGCGGGCCTCGCGTCGGAAGCGCTCGACGAACGAGCGGTCGGCTGCGAACTCCGGGAACAGAATCTTGACGGCGACCGGCCGGTCGAGCAGCAGGTCGCGAGCCAAATAGACCTCCGCCATGCCGCCGCGAGCCAAGTGCTGCACGATCTCATAACGACCGTTGTAGACACGCAGCACCATCGGTTCAGAGGTTACGGGGTGCCCAGCGCGCTTTGGAGTACGGCCTGAGCGATGGGAGCGGCGACGACACCGCCTGTCGCTTCGCTGACGTTTGGCTGGTTCTCGACGATGACGGCCACGACGATCGTGGGGTTGTCGGAGGGTGCGAACGCGACCATCCAGGTGTGGGAGGTGTTGTTGCCGGTCTGTGCCGTGCCTGTCTTGGCCGCTACCTGGACGTTCGGCAACGCGACGCGTGTAGCAGTCCCGTGTTGGACGACGCCGACCATCATGTCCGTCATGGTCTTCGCCACGTCCGGCGTGATGGGCTTCTTCCACTGGTCAGGCTTGAACGTTTCGATGACCTGACCTTCGTCATCACGCACCTGCCCCATCACGTGCGGGGTCATCACCACGCCTTTGTTGGCGATGGCCGCACCCGCCAGCGCCATTTGCAGCGGTGAGGCCTGCACGTCCTGCTGGCCAATGGCGGACTTGGCCAGTGCGGGCTGGTTGAAGCGGAACGCCGAAGCCGGCGGGAACAGCGACTTGGCGACCACGGGCAGGTCGAGGGGAGGGATGTCGTTGAAGCCGAAGGCGCTGGCGCCGGCCGACAGCTTCTCGGCGCCGAGATCGAGGCCCATCTGGGCGAACGCCGTGTTGCACGACACGGCGAGGATCTCGGGCAGCGGGCCGCCGCAGCGTTCACCGCCGAAGTTCTTGAGCACCTGACCGCCGCTTTGCGGCAGGGGCAGTTGGGTCAGCGAGGGGTACGACGGCTGGGACGTTGTCACGCCCCCGTCGTTCAAGCCGGTCGACGCGGTCACGATCTTGAACGTCGAGCCGGGGAAGTACCGGTCGCGGTAGGCGCGGGGGAGCAGGGGCTTGTTGGCGTCCGCGGCGAGCTGCGTCCACGCGGCGCGGACGGCATTCTGGTCGTGGGCGGCAAGCGGGTTTGGGTCGAACGAGGGGTAGTCGGCCATCGCCAAAACCGCACCGTTGCGTGGATCGAGGGCGACGACTGCGCCCTTGCGCGGGCCCAGCGCCTGCGTTGCCACCTGCTGCAGCTTCTGGGTGAGGGTCAGCGTGACGTTGGCGGTGTGCTTCTTCTCGAGAAGCAGGTCGCCGATGCTGTTGAGCTTGAGCGTGTCCGTCTTGCCGGTGAGCTCCTTGTTGTAGGTCCGCTCCACGCCCTCACTGCCGTACGTGAACGAGAAGTAGCCCGTGATGTGGGCGAACAGCGGACCCGTCGGATAGCGGCGAAGGCGCTGGAACTGGTCGCCCGAGTCGACAGAATCGGCGACGACCACGCCGTCGGCGGTCTGGATGGCACCCCTCGGCTGACTGAAGTCCTTCACCGCCTGGCGGGTGTTCAGTGGGTTGTCGTTGAGCTTCTTGGCGCTGAGCACCTGGAGGTTGTTGAGCTGCAGGAACAACACGGTGAACAGCACCAGCCCGGCGATGCCGAGCGTGCGGATCTGGCGGTTCACGCGGCGACGGCTTCGGCGACGGCGGTCGACCGCCTCGTTGAGTCGCTGTCGGATACGCGCAGCAGTAGGGCGAGAAGGACGTAGTTGGCGAGCAGCGAGGAGCCGCCGTAGGAGACGAACGGCAGTGTGATGCCCGTCAGGGGAACGACGCGGGTGACGCCACCGATGATGATGAAGGCCTGGAGGCCGATGATCGTCGTGAGGCCGGTGGCCAGCAGCTTCTCAAACGGCGCGTCGGCGCGCATGGCGATGCGCAGCCCGGTTCCGACGATCAGCACGAACGCGATGACGATGGCGACGGTGCCGAGTAGGCCGAGCTCCTCGCCGATGGCAGCGAAGATGAAGTCCGTTGCCACCTCGGGGATTCGCTGGGGGCTTCCGAGGGCGAGGCCGGTGCCGAAGATCCCGCCCGCCGATAGGGCGAACAAGGCCTGAATGGTCTGGTAGCCGTTCCCGTTGGCGACGTGCCACGGATTGATCCACACGCTGATGCGTTCGTGCACGTGGGCGAAGGCCTTGACGGCCGCCAACGAGCCCACCGCGAACAAGCCCCCACCGATGACGAGATAGGCGCCGCGGCCCGTCGCCACCCAAAGCATCGACAGAAACAGAGCGAAGAACAGCATCGACGAGCCGATGTCGCGCTCTGCGACGAGGACCAGCATCGCCAGTCCCCAGGCCAGCAAGATCGGGCCGAAGTACTTGAAGTCGGGGACGACGGCACGCCCGATGCGACGGGTCCCGATCGCGAGCAGTTCCCGCCGCTCGACGAGATAGGACGCCAGGAAGATGCACAACGTGACCTTGGCGAACTCACCGGGCTCGAAGCTGATGCCGCCGAAGCGCACCCACAGCCGTGAGCCGTTGATGTTGCGCCCGATGACTGGGAGCAACGGCATCAGCAGGAGGCCGATGCCGATGAGGGCGAACGTGTAGCGGTAGCGCTCCAGGTCTCGAATACGACGCACCACGAACAGCGTGCCGACGAAGGCGACGATGCCGAGCGCGGTCCACATCGCCTGCAGCCCGGCCAGCTTGTGGTCGAGGCGGGCGATGAACACGTACCCGAGTCCGTTGAGAAGGGCCGCCAGCGGGAGCAGCGTCCCGTCGGCGTTGGGCGCCAGCCTGCGCGTGGCGAGGTGGGCGATCACCAGCAGGCCAATGATGATGGCGAGGAAGGGCCCGACGTTGGCCGGCAGTGACGACGTGTGGCCGAGGCTGGCCAGGACGTACGCACCCACGGTCAGCACCGCGGCCAGGATCATCAGGCCGAGCTCGGCGTTGCGCCGCCGGGCGCCGAGGATGGCCGTCACGGTTTAGGCGGGGGTGGCGCGGGCACCGTCGTCGGTGGCGCCGTGGTGGTCGTCTGCGCCGCGGCTGCGGACTCTTCCCGCAGGGCGTTGACGTAGCGCTGGGCCTCAGCGCGGGTCGCCTCTTCCTTGCCTGCCCTGACGTCGGGCAGGCGCGCCGCGGGCACGTCCCGCTCTGCCAGCGACGTACGTCGGTCGAGGGTCGGGTTGAACCACAGGAGCCCGCCGGGCCGGCCCTTGAAGATGGCGACCTGACCCCTGTCGAGGCCCACGTAGTACGTGTGGCGGGCGTACCAGCCGACGGCGACGAGACCTCCGGCGACGACGACGATCACTGCGAGGACGAAGGCGAACACCCGCCAGGTGAAGCGTCGTGGGCGCGGCTCGGCCGGGGCGGCGCGAGGCGCCGGCGGCTCGACGCGCGGCGCCGCCGTCGTGGTGCGCGCGTCGTCGTCGACACGCGTGGAGCGGGGGGTCGGGCGCCCGGTAGCAGGCGTCGGCGGCGGTGGCTCGGCGGCGAGGAGAGCCGATGCCGCCTCGGCCCGATCGTCGTCGTCGAGGACGTCGACCACGACACACGTGATGTTGTCGTTGCCACCGTGGTCTCGCGCCGCGTCCACCAGCTGCTTGGCCGCCTCTTCCGGGTCGCCCACCGTCCGCAGGGTGGTGGCGATGTCGGCGTCGCTTACCTCGTTGGTGAGGCCGTCGCTGCACAGCAGCAGGCGATCGCCCTTGTAGGGCGTGAGCTCCCAGGAGTCGACCTCGACGTCGGGATCCAGGCCCAGCGCCCGCGTGATGATCGAGCGCTGGGGGTGAACCTGCGCCTCCTCGGGCGTGAGCTGACCCTCGCGGACGAGCTGTTCGACGAGGCTGTGGTCCTCGGTCAGCTGCTCGAGCTGACCCTGCTGCAGCAGGTAGGCGCGGGAGTCGCCGACGTTGACGATCGCCAAGCGGTCCTCACCGCCGTCGTCGACGAGGGCGATTGCGGTGAGCGTGGTGCCCATGCCCCGCTGGTCGCTGTTGGCCTCGGCCAGGTTCCAGACGGTGCGGTTCGCCGTCTTGACGGCCTCGACCAGGTTCTCGGTGGTCGGCTCGGTGAAAGCGTGCTGCAGGGTCTCGACGGCCGTCTGGCTGGCGACCTCGCCGGCCTTGTGCCCACCGACGCCGTCGGCGACCACGAAGAGGTGCTCGTCGGCCAGATAG
>JAFAUA010000491.1 GCA_019243595.1 Acidimicrobiia bacterium | reverse complement strand
CGCTTGATCATCGACTCGGCCAGGTCACCGAGCGGCGCGGCGACGCACACGACGAGCGCCAGGGCCAGCGCCCGGCTGAAGGTCCACGGGTGAACCTTGAAGATGCCCTGGACGACGATCGTCACGACGAAGGTGATGACGGTGGCGCCGACGAGGCCCTCCCACGTCTTGTTGGGGCTGATGTTCGGCGCCAGCGGCGTACGTCCCGTGCGGCCGCCCACGGCATAGGCGCCGACGTCGTAGGCGACGGTGGCGATGACCGGTAGGAGGAACAAGGTGATGCCGTCGTGGGCGAGCGCACCCTTCGACGTGACGCCTGGAATGCGCAGCAGCAGCGCCGCGAAGCTGCCGAGGAAGGCGACGTACATGAAGGCCATCACGGTGATGGCGACGTTCATCGCCGGCCGGGCGTGTACGACCCCGGCCAGGTACCAGAGGAAGGTGAAGACGACGAAGAGGCCGAGGACGAGCGGCATGGCGTCCTCGCCCTTCCAATAGACGGCGCCGAGCATCGACGCCGTACCCACAAGGCCGAGCAGCGTGGCCGGGTGATACCCGCGCGTCCGCAGCGTCTCGTAGAGCTCGAAGGCGGCGACCGTCATGATGGCCGTCACCAGCACGAGGACGGCGATGGCCCCGACCTTCGCCGCTATGAGGACGGCAAGGCCGAGGAGAAGCCCGGCGCCGATGGCGACCGGAAGATCGCGCTCCTGCGGAGGCTGTACTGGTTCGGCCATCGGCTCGTAATTGCTCGAGGAGACCGACGTCACCGTCTGCGGCGGCCGAGCCGGCGCCTCCTGCACCGGCGGGGGCGCGGGCTCGGGCTCATCGAAGCTGTAGAGGTCGGAGTAGTCGGTCTGGCCGGTGTCGAGGGCCCCGACACGCGTCTCGTCGTCGGCCAAAGCCGCCGTCGAGTCGAAGTCGGGCTCCTCCCAGTCGGAGGGCTGGTCGCGCCAGCGAGGCGCAGCCGAGAACGCCGACCACGCCAGCTCCTCCTGCCCTTCCTCGCCCACCATCGACTCACCCTCGGGCTCACCGAGGATCGCCGGCACTTCACCCGTGCCGGGCTCGGTCCAGTGCGGGAGCTCGACGCCGCGCGCCGGGGTGACGAGCGTGGGCGAGTCGGAAGGGGTGCGCGGGCTGGGGGGCGGCGCCGGCGCGGGCTCGGGCTCCACGCCCCAGTCGTCGTCGGCCGGCCACGCCTCGGGCTCGGCGGCCCAGGCCTCCGGCTCGTCGGACGGTGTCGTCGTCAGGCCCTCGAGATAGTCGTCGTCGTCGAGCTCCTCCGGCGTGGGCGTCGCGCTCACGATCGGCGGCTTGGCGACCGACGACGGGTCGGAACCGGCCATCGGGAAGCGCAGCGGCGGGCGAGGACCCTCCGGCGCAGGCGGCACGTCGCCGAATCGGGGCGCGTCGTCGGGGCGGCGACCGGCGGCCTGGCCGGCCTCGATGGCAGCCGCCGCCTCGTCGGCGCCGATGATGCGCACGCTCTCACTCGACGGCCGCGGACCCCGGCGCTCCCGGGACTCTTCGTTTTGATCGTTGCGGTCGGACACGAGCGCCTCCCGGTTCAGACCTCGAGGAGCTCGTGCTCCTTGTGCTGCACCATGCGGTCGATCTCTTCAACGTATTCGTGGGTGAGCTTTTCGAGCTCCTTCTCGGCCCGCTCGAGGTCGTCCGACGAGACGTGGCCGTCCTTCTCCAACAATTCGAGCTCGTGGCGGGCGGCGCGACGAAGGTTGCGTACGGCGACGCGGCCCTCCTCGGCCTTGTGCTTGACGACCTTGACGAGCTCCTTGCGGCGTTCCTCGGTGAGCTGGGGGAACGTCAGCCTGATGACCTGGCCGTCGTTCGAGGGGTTGATACCGAGATCCGAGTTCTGAAGCGCCTTCTCGATGGCCTTCATCGAGTTCTTGTCGTAGGGCTGGATGACCAGCAGACGCGCCTCGGGCACGTTGAAGCCAGCCAGCTGCTGAAGCGGCACCTCGGTGCCGTAGTAATCGACCTTGAGCTTCTCGACGAGCGCCGGCGTCGCCCTACCCGTGCGCACGCTCGAGAACTCCGCCTGTGTGTGGCTGACGGCCTTCGCCATCTTGTCCGCGCATTCGACGAGTGTTTCGTCGATCATCGGACAATCGTACCGATCGACTCACCTTCGAGGGCGCGACGTATGTTGCCAGGCTCCATCACGTCGAAAACCACGATCGGCAGCTTGTTGTCCATGCAGAAGGTGATGGCGGTGGAGTCCATCACCTTCAGGCCGCGGTTGAGCACCTCGATGTACTCGACCTCGTCGAACTTGGTGGCGTCCGGGTTCACCAACGGATCGTCGGTATACACCCCATCCACCCCCGAGTGCGTGCCTTTCAAGATCGCCTCGGCGCCGATCTCGGCGGCCCGCAGGGCTGCGGTGGTGTCAGTGGTGAAGTACGGGTTGCCGGTTCCGCCGGCAAAGATCACGATCCGGCCCTTCTCCAGGTGCCGCGTTGCCCGTCGCTTGATGTAGGGCTCGGCCACTTGGGCCATCTGGATGGCGGTCATCACGCGTGTCGCCTGCCCGACCTTCTCGAGGGCGTCCTGGAGGGCGAGCGCGTTGATGACCGTGGCCAGCATCCCCATGTAGTCGGCGTTGGCCCGGTCCATGCCCTCGCCGGCACCGGTCTGACCCCGCCAGATGTTGCCGCCGCCAACCACGACGGCGATCTCGGTGGCGAGCTGCTGCTGGGCTTCGGCAACCTCGGCCGCCATGCGGGCGACGACCGCGCCGTCGATGCCGTAGCCGATGGACGCATCCGCGAACGCCTCGCCGGACAACTTGAGCACGACCCGCTGCCAGCGGCCGTTCCCGTCGCCGTTCGGCGAAACGCTCGTCACGTCGTTTAGCGCCCGACCTCGACCTGAGCGAAGCGCGTGACCTTGGCGTCGCCCAGCAGCTGCTTGATCGTCATCTTCGGGTCGCGCACGAACTTCTGCTCCATCAGCACCCGCTCGGCGAAGAAGCGGCCCGCGAGCTTGCCCTCGACGATCTTGGGGATCGCCTGCTCGGGCTTGCCCTCGTTGCGCGTCTCGGCTTCGAGGATCTGGCGCTCCTTCTCGACCTCCTCGGCCGGCACCTCGTCGCGCGTGAGGTACTCGGGCCGGGAGAACGCAATGTGGAGGGCGATCTCGTGGGCGAGTCCCTGGTCGCCACCCTGCAGCTCGACAAGCACGCCGTTGACGCCGCGCTCGTTCTGGATGTGGAGGTAGGCGTCCAGCACGGCGCCCGACGGCGCCTCGAAGCGCACCACGCGGCCGACGCTGATGTTCTCCTTCAGCGTGATCCCGAGGTTCTCGACGTCACCCTGGCGCTCGGCGACGGCATTCTCACCCTTGGTCGCCACCGCGTCAGCCAGGTCCTCGACCAGGGCGACGAAGTCCGGCGACTTGGCCACGAAGTCGGTCTCACACCGGAGCTCGACAGCCGCCGCCACCGAACCCGTGTTGGCGACGGAGACGGCGCCCTGCTCGGCGGCGCGGTCGCCGCGCTTGGCTGACTGGGCGAGACCCTTCTCTCGCAGCCAGCGACTCGCCTCCTCCATGTTGCCGCCGGTCTCGGTCAGGGCCTTCTTGGCGTCCATCATCCCGGCGCCGGTCTGCTGGCGCAGGGTCTGCACGTCCTTGGCGCTGAAGTCGGGCATTACTGGGTTCCTTCCGGCTTGGCGTCGCCCTCGGAGATGCCGGAGACGACGACGGCCTCGGCTGGCGCGTCAGCACCACCCGGCGGCTGCAGCGCGGGCTCGGCCGGAAATTCGGGGTTGCCCGAGCCATCGCCGGGGCCTTCGGGGGCGGTCTCTTGGCGGCGACGCTGGGCGGCCATGCGCGCCTCGCGCTCCTGGGCCTGCACGGCGGCCTGCCGGCGGGCCTCGGCCTGCTGATGGGCCCGGCGGGCCTCGGCCTCGGCGTCCTCGGGCTTCGGCTCGAGGTCGGCCTTGGTCGTGCCGGGACGGGCGTTGCGGCGGCTGGCGATGTAACGGCCCTCGTTCACGGCTTCTGCCACCACGTGACACATGAGGGTGCCGGCGCGGATGGCGTCGTCGTTGCCGGGGATGACGTACTGGATGACGTCGGGATCGCAGTTGGTGTCGACGACGGCGACAATCGGCAACCCGAGCTTGTTCGCCTCGGTGACGGCGATGTGCTCCTTCTTGGTGTCGATCACGAAGAGGGCGTCGGGCCGGCGTTTGAGGTTGCGGATGCCGCCCAGGTTGCGCTCGAGCTTCTCGAGCTCGCGGCTGACCATCAGCGCTTCCTTCTTCGGCATGGCGTCGAAGTCACCGGCGTCGCGCATGCGCTCGTACTCGGTCATCTTGTTGACGCGCCCGCTGATCGTCTGGAAGTTGGTCAGCATCCCGCCCAGCCAGCGCTCGTTGACGTAGGGCATGCCGCACTTGTCGGCGAAGGTCGAGACCGGGTCCTGGGTCTGCTTCTTGGTGCCGACGAACAGGATCTGACCACCGTCGGCGACGAGCTCGCGCACGTAGGTGTAGGCCTTCTCGATTCCACTGAGGGTCTGGTGGAGATCGATGATGTAGATGCCGTTGCGCTCGCCGAAGATGTAGCGCTTCATCTTCGGGTTCCAACGCCGGGTCTGGTGACCGAAGTGGACTCCGGCCTCCAGCAGCTGCTTCATGGTCACGACGGCCACGCCGTGCTCCTTCCCATCGGTTGCCGACACCTGCGCTGCGCCCGAAGGCGACCGTGGGTGGCGCGCAGGTGGTGAACGAATGCTTCTTGGACGTGCCGCCGCGACTGCGACAGCCGACTCAGTCTATTCGGGCCGTCGCCGTTCTTCTCTTCCGGGCCAGGAGGGTGGTCAGGAAGGCGGCGTTCAGGAGCAGTAACAGGGCCGCCGCCGACAGCTGGAGGCGGTGCGGGAACGATCGCCAGGCCAGGATCGTCCGCGTCCACAACGCCTCGCCCTGGGGCGCGGCGAGCAGCGACGCCGACGGCACGACCAGCCGCGCCGGGCCGGCGACGGAGAACACCACGGGCGCGCTCGCCTGCCGGCCGGGGCCGGCGTCGGCGTCGATCACCACCTGGTAGGCGCCGCCGAGGGTCGCGGGCGGCAGTGGCTGGACGGCGTCGCCCGCGTCGACCACGCCGGCGTCGATCGTGACCGGCGCGGCGCCGGGCGCCTCCAGCGTGAGCTTGACGGCCGCCGGGGTCGAGATTCGGTAGTGGAGAGCGGCCGGCATCCCCGCCGAGAGGGCAGCGGGCTCGACCGCGCCCGTGGTGATCGAGAGCGGCTTGTCGTAGCCCTCGGGAGGCGATACCCGAACCTTGCCGCCGCCCGCCGGCGTCATCGTCCACTTGCCGAGCGCGATCAGGGCGAGGGGATGGCCGGCGCCGTCGAGAACGCGGAAGCGACCGGGCGCCGTCACGGTCGTCGACGGAGCGCCGACGCCGAGCGCCACCCTGATCGTCGCGGGCAGCTGGGCAGCCGGCAGGGTCGTCGGCCGGAGGCCGCCGTAGTAGGCGGCCAGGATGTCGGCCGCCTTCATCCCTCGGCGGGCCTTGCCGTAGTCGCCCCACTGGCTCATGCCGACGCCGTGCCCGTACCCGCCGCCGTCGACGGTCACCGTGTCCCCGGAGCTGGCCAGGCCGAATCGGTCGGAGGGAAACGCCATGGGGAGGTCGCCCGGGATCGGGAGCCCGGCGCTGTTGGCCTTGGAGATGAAGTCGGTCATCGCCATGCTCTGGGTCGTCGGCGCCGGCGGCGGTGCGGTCGTCGTGGTCGTCGTGGGCGGCGGTGGCTGGCCGGGCTTGGGTGGGGTCGTGGACGACGTCGGCGGCGGCGTCGGTTGCGGGGGCGCGGGCTGGCGGACCTGGTAGACGAGCCGGTCGTTGGACCGGTTGGCGGAGACCAAGACGCCAGGCGCAGAGACGCCAAGTACGCCGGACAGTGCGCCCAAGGGCATCGTGTAGTGCCAGTGGTGCAGCGGCGCGGCGGCGTCGTCAGGGTCGCTGACGGAGCGCAGGTAGGGATAGCTGCCCGGCATCGTGCGCCCGCCGTTCGAGTCCGAGTACTCGGCGAAGATCGGCGCCCCGTTGTAGAGGACGACCTGGCCAGCCGTGGCCGCCACCGCCGCCGCCCAGGCCGAGCCGGCCGTGCCCTGCTCCTTGGCCAGGCCCGCGTAGACCTGGCAGGCGTCGGTGGCACAGATGTCAGCCCCGGCCGCCCGGTACGGCGCCGACGGCGGGCTGTTCGCCATGCGGTTCAGGGCGTAGCTGCGGGCGGCGATGGCCTGGGCCTTGAGGGCCTCGACCGGCCACGACGAGGGCACCTCGGCGATGCCCCCCACGTAGTCGTCGAGGGCGAGCTCGTTGATCGTCGAAACACCACCGCCGGCGCCGGTGACCTCCATGGCGCCCCGGTACTGGTTGTTCCCGTAGGTAAGCGGGGTGCCTGGGTCGATGGGCTCGAACCGCGCCTTGTCCACCACCCAGCCGCCCGAGCCTGACGAAGAGGTCTCGTTCGACGAGGCCTTCCCGGTGGCGGCTGCGCCCGGCGTCGGGGCGGCCACGACCAGCGCTAGGGCGGCAACCGCCATGCTCCCGATCACCGGGCCGCCCACCCGGCCGCTCCGTGCCATCGGTGCATGCAGCGTACCGATCTTGGCCATTTCCGCCTCTATCGGATCAGGGCGGGCCGTAGGCGACCAGCTCGTCGTCGCGCCCCTGAGCGGTGGACACCAGCAGCCCTCCGCCCGGGCCGATCGCCACGCCGTTGGCCAGCCCGCCCGGCGCCTCGACCATGCTGCTGCGCCCGGCCGCAGCCACCAGGAGCTTCCCGTTGTAGAGCGGCACCGCGTACTGGCGACCGGCCGTCGGAGCGGCCGGGCCATATCCTGGATCACCGCAGCGCGGACCCGCACCGACCACAGTTTGTGGCCGTGCCGGTCGAGCATCGTGAGCCCGAGCCCAATCCGCCGACGAGCACCGCGATGTGACCCTTGACAGGCTTCGGATCGACGTCGGCGGGGGTGCCGTCGCCCTGGCCGACGATCGACGCCACGGTCTTGAGGAGGTGATACGCCTGGACCGGCGGAAGCTTCTCGACGCAGTCGTCGACCATGGCGCGGAACTCGTCGAGCCCTGCCATCGTCTGGTGGCCGATGGCGTCGACCGCGGTCCCTGTGACCCACGCTCCGGCGTCTCCGGTCTTGCCCGCCGCCCACTGGACAGCGTCGGCACCCGCGCCGGCGGCATCGACCACCTTGCCGCCGAGACCGACCAGCGAGTCGAGGAGGCCGGAGCGTTCACGGGACTCGCTCTGAGGCCGTCGCTCGCTGTCGGGCACCAGGCGCACCCGCGGCGGCCCGGTGGTGAAGAGCAGCGCGGGGTCGACGTAGGCGTCGCCGGCCCGCGCCCCGAAGTGAAACGGCTGGGCGCTCGTGGTGCCGAGCACCTGCCCTTGGTGCACAGTGTCGCCCCGTTGCACGCGGGTCGACGCCAGGAACGAGTAGCGCTGGTGCGGATGCCGTCGCCGTGAAGAACGACGACGTGGAGGGTGCCGCCGACCTGCCCGGCGAATACGACCTCACCGTCGGCCGCGGCCCGTACCTCGGTGCCCGGCGCGGTGGCGTAGTCGATGCCACGGTTGCCCGGTCCCTACGGCGTGGACGGTGGTCGGAACGGGTCGGCGACCGGCGCGCTGACCGGCGGTTCGTAGCCACCGGTGGTCCCCCGCGTTCGCCGGTGCGGCGCGTGCCACAGAAACGACGAGAAGGGCAGCGACGCCGAGCGCCAGGACGGCGACTCGCGTTGGGAACCCCCGCGGTCAGAACGACTCAGCGGGGGAAGCGCCGGCGGTGAACTTACAGCGCGGGGTGTGACAGGAACTAGAGGTAAATCACGCGAGCTCGCGCTCGGGCTCGGCGAGCTTCGAGCGCAGCTGCAGCACGGCCTTGGTGTGGATCTGACACACCCGGCTCTCGGTGACACCGAGAACCTCGCCGATCTCCCCGAGCGTAAGACCCTCGTAGTAGTAGAGGGTGAGCACGATCTTCTCCCGCTCGGGCATGCGGTTGATCGAGTCGGCGAGGATCTGCTTCATCTCCTCGACCTCGAACGCCGCGACCGGGCCCTCGCCCTTGTCGGGGATCGTCTCGCCCAGCGTTGTCGACTCGCCGCGCTCGCCGCCGACGGCCAGCATTTCGTCGAGCGCGACCAGACCCACGAAGGAGATCTGGTTGAAGATCGTGTGCAGCTCGTTCTCGCTGAGACCCATCTCGCCGGCCACCTCGGCGTCGGTGGGCGTGCGGTGCAGCTCGTTCTCGAGCTTGGCGTACGCCTTCTCTACCGAGCGGGCCTTGGCCCGGACCGAGCGCGGTACCCAGTCGATGGCGCGCAGCTCGTCGATGATCGACCCCTTGATGCGGGCGATGGCGTACGTCTCGAACTTGATGCCGCGATCGGTGTCGAACTTGTCGATGGCGTCGATCAGCCCGAAGATCCCATAGCTGACCAGATCGGCCTGTTCGATGTTCTGGGGCAGACCGGCGGACACGCGGCCGGCTACGTACTTGACGAGCGGCGAGTAGTGAACGATCAAGCGATCGCGCGAGTCGCGTGACTGGGAACGCTTGTAGTCGCTCCAGAGCTGTTCGATGGCTGCTGCGTCGCTGTCGTCCACGATCGGTTTATGCCCTGGGATGGGAGGACTGATGTACCGCCCGCAGTCGCTCCTTGCTCACGTGAGTGTACAGCTGGGTGGTCGCTAGATCGCCGTGGCCCAGGAGTTCCTGCACGGCGCGCAGATCCGCGCCCCCGTCGAGGAGGTGCGTGGCGTAGGTGTGGCGCAGGGCGTGGGGGTGGGTGGGGCTGATGGCGCGGTGGTCGAGAATGCGGCGCACGTCCCGCGAGGTCAGGCGCTTTCCGCGCTTGTTCAGGAACAACGCATCGCTGGGTGTATGGGGGGTTGCCATCGCCGAGCGTCCGTACGCGAGCCACGCCTGCACGGCGTCGACTGACGGCTCGCTCATCGGTACCTGCCGCTGCTTGGAGCCTTTGCCCCAGACGACGACCAGCCGCTTCGGCAGGTCGAGGTCACCCGGGCGTAGACCGCAGAGCTCACCGACGCGCAGGCCACTGCCGTAGAGAAGCTCGACAACCGCCTGGTCGCGCACGGCGGTGGCATCGTCGTCGCCTGCGGGCGGCTCGAGAAGGCGCTCGAGGTCGCTGCGACGGACGACGGTGGGCAGGCGGCCCTCGCCCTTCGGCGCCGACAGGCCGCGGGACGGGTCGGCGTCGACGGCGCCGGTGTGGTGCAGCCAACCGAAGTAGCGGCGAAGAGCCGACGCCCGCCGGGCGGCCGTGCGGCGGCTGAGACCGGAGGTGCCGACGTAGGCGAGGTAGCGGCGCAGGTGAATGCGGTCGACTGCGGACGGCTCCGTCAAGCCGCCGCGTTCGGCCCACTCGAAGAAGGCGCCCAGGTCGCGTCGGTAAGCGGCCACCGTGTTGGCGGAAGCTGCCGTCAGCGAGCGCAGGAACTCGTCCTGCTGCCAGGACACACCGCAACGCTAACGGGTGAACGCGCCTCAGTGAGTGACGGAGAGCTCGTACGAGCCGCTCCCAACGGCCGTGACGCGGTAGCCGCCGGTGACCGCCGTGATCCGCACGCCACTGATGTTCCTGCCGCTGACGACCGGTCGGGCGGCAACGCTCGCAGTGGCGGGGACCCAGAGATCGATCACGCCCCGCTTGTACGTCTCACCGGCGACGTGCATCGTGCCTGTCGCGGGATCGCTCGTGAGGGACGACAGGGTGCCGGGCGCGGCGCGCGGATATGCCCGCCCCAGGATCTGCTCGAAGCTCGCGGGGATACCGACGGGCGTGTCCGACGGACAGGCCAGACGGACGAGGCTGTCGGTCTGCGCCGGCGGGTGCCCCCCGGGCGTTCCGAGGCTGTGGGGGTCGCCGCACGCCTGCTTCCACTGCCACCACGCGCCACCGACCAGGTGGGCATCCTCCTCCGCCGCGTACTCCGCGACCTTCGGCGCGCTGGCGTCGGGATTGCTGCCAAACCAGCCCCACTCCCCCGACCAGAACGTGGTCGCGTAGCGCCCGGCTTCGCGCTGCGCCTCGTCGAACTCGCCGGGGATAGTGAAGACGTCGAGGCCAAGTGAGCGATCAGCGGTGATGGACTCCGCGTACAGGTGGGGCGCGAAGACGACTTCGCGATCGGCAGTGAAGGCGGGCGCCGGCGACACGCCGACGGGCGCCGCCGACCAGGTGTCCAACGGCTCGACGAAGGCGATGTGGGCAAAGCCGTGGCGTGTCGAGCGCTCGGCCCTACGGATGGCGTCGACGGTGCGGTCGTAGTAGCGCCCAAGGAGGACGATGTCGGTCGCACCGGGGGTAAGGCCGGGGTGGGGCTCGTTCAGCAGGTCGTAGCCGGCGACAGCTGGGTTGGCGGCGAACGTGCGCGCCAAGACGGCCCAGGTCCGCACCAGCTCGGTCTGGATGCCATCGCGATCGATCCAGAAATTCGCGAATGCCTGCGCGACTGCGGGTGAGAACTCCCGCTGCTGCGCGCGACAAGTCGAGAGGCCGTCGGTGATCGTCGCCCATTGCGGGGCGCCGTCCCAACCGACGGCGGGCTGGAGGCCCGGCGGGCATGACTCGCCAGGCGGGGTGGCGATGTACTTGCCCCACGCGTCTTGATGCATGTCGAGCACGACATACAGCCCATGGCTGGAGGCCCAGCCCACGGCTTGGCGTACGCGTGAGAGGTAGGCCGTGTCGAACGCGCCGCGGCTGGGCTCGAGCAGCGACCAGTGGACGATGAGGCGCACGCTGTCGAATCCGACGGCCGCCATCTGGGCGAAGTCGTCCTCGGTCAGCGGCACGGTGGACGGCAGCGCGGGATCGGCCGTGTAATAGTCGCCCAGCTGGTTGGTGTTGACACCACGTAAGAGCACCTGCCGGCGTTGCGCGTCCTCGATGCGCGCAGCGGAACCATGTACGACGTGCAGTGGCGACAGGCGAGCCTGGGAGGAGGGCGCGCCACGGGCGGCAGCGGGCACCGCGAGGGTGGCTGCTCCGAAAACGACAGCGACGAGCTTTGTGACCCAGCGCACGAGGTCTCACTTCGCCGATACCTCCCTTCTGACCTGCTCCCACCACCCGGCCTGACCGACGACCCAGCCGCCCATCTCGAGGTGGGCCGCGACGCTGGCCTGGCCCGGAGTGAGGGCGGTGCGAACGACGAGGCTCGCCGCCAGCCAGCCCATCGCCTCGAGGAGGGCGGCCTGGCCGGGGTCGTTGGGGGAAGGCAGCGCGTCGGGCGCGGCGGTTGTGGCGCAGCGCCGTGCCGGCCCCCGGCCCAGAAGGTCGAGGGCGACGAGAATGTCCTCGGCGTCGCGGGCGGGCGGCGATCCGCTGACGAGCAGCTCGTTGGTGTACGACGAGGCCTCGCTGCGGACGGAACCGGGAACAGCCATCACAGGGACGCCGCGCTGATCTGCCGCTCTAACGGTGTGGGCCGATCCGCCCTTGAAGCGCGACTCGACGACCACGACCACGTCGGCCAGGGCGGCGAGGATGCGGTTGCGGGCTGGGAATCTCCAGGGCTCGGGGCGGGCGCCCAACGGCGCCTCCGAAAGCAAGAGACCGGCCTCGCCGACCTGGCGCCAGAGTCGTTCGTGCGGGCGCGGGTACACAACGTCGAGCCCGCTGCCGACGACGGCAACCGGAGGAGCGGCGCCGTCGCCGGCAGCGAGAACGCCGAGGTGAGCGGCGCCGTCAATGCCGAGCGCCAAGCCCGACACCACACGAACGCCTTGGCGCGCGAGGTCGCGGCCCAGCTCGAAGGCGACTTCGCGGCCGTCGCGCGTGCACCGACGGCTACCGACGATGGCAACGCGGGGACCATCGAGGGCGGCGAGGTCGCCGATGCTGAACAGCACGGCCGGAGCTTCGTGGTCCTCGGCGAGCGCTGATGGATAGCTCTCCTCGCCGAGCACATGGACGGCGACTCCCGCCTGCGCGTACGCCTCCTCGCTCACCATTGCCCATCCCCAGGCGCGGCTCGGCCCGCAGGCCGAGCGCGAGGCACACGTGCTCCTCTCCTACGACGCCGCCCTCACCGGCGAGGTCGGCAAGGGTGCGGGCGACGCGCTTGACGCGGTGTAGGCCGCGGGCGCCGAGCCCGTTGGTGCGCAGCTTGTGCTCCAGCAGGCTCGACGCGGCCGGTGTCAACGGCACCGAGTGCTCGAGCAGCCGGGCGGGCAGCTCGGCATTGCACCGCACGCCGCGCTCGCGGGCCCGGCGCCGCGCCTCGGCGACGCGCTCGGCGACCGTTGCCGTCGTCTCCCCCTGTCCGCCGCGCAGCAGGTCATCGACGTCGGGCTTGGTGACGACCACGCGCAGGTCGAACCGGTCGAGGAGCGGGCCCGAGAAACGCCGGATGTAGCGGGCGCGCGACACCGAACTGCACCGACACCCGCCGTCGTCGCCGCGACCGCACGGGCACAGATTGGTGGCGCCGACCAGGAGGAAGCGAGCCGGAAAGGAGACCGACGCCTTGGCCCGACAGATCCGCACGGCGCCGTCCTCGAGCGGCTGGCGCAACGAGTCGAGAACGGCGGTCGGGAACTCACCCATCTCGTCGAGGAAAAGGACGCCGGCGTGGCTGAGGCTGACTTCGCCCGGACACATCCATCCCGAGCCGCCGCCGATCAGCGACACCAGCGAGGCGCCGTGGTGCGGCGCCCGGAACGGCGCCCGGGTCACAACGCCTTCGGGCAACGGCAGACTGGCCGCCGAGTGGACGCGCGTGGCGACCAGCGAGTCGTCGCGATCGAGCGGTGGGAGGAGCCCAGGCAAACGCCGAGCGAGCATCGTTTTGCCGGCGCCCGGCGGCCCACTCAACAGGAGATGATGTCCGCCCGCAGCTGCCACTTCGACGGCCGCCCGACCCACGTCCTGGCCGCGGACGTCGGCCATGTCGGGCGGCGGTGGCACCGGC
>JAFAUA010000448.1 GCA_019243595.1 Acidimicrobiia bacterium | reverse complement strand
CCAACATCGCCGGTCCGGGCGGCACGCCGATGTTCATGCACGCCGACCAGAGCTTCGCGCCGCCGCCCTGGCCGCCGTATGCGCTGGTCGCCAACGTGATGTGGATGCTCGACGAGTTCACGCCCGAGAACGGCGCCACCCGCATCGTGCCCAGCACCCACCGCCTCGACCATGGCCCCGACTGGTCGAACCTGCCCGAGACGGAGCCCATCTGCGGCCCGGCCGGCACGGCGTTCGTCTTCGACGGCCGGCTGTGGCACCAGACCGGCGCCAACGTCACCAGGGACGAGCGCCGTCACGGGATCCTCGCCTACTACTGCCGGCCGTTCCTCCGTCAGCAGGAGAACTGGTTCGTCTCCCTCGAGCCCGAGGTTCTCGAGCGGGCCACGCCCGCCCTGCGCCACATGCTCGGCTGGGACCACTACCTCTCGCTGGGCATGATCGACGGCATGCCGCGGGAGGGCATGCGCTACTGACCTAACGCCACCGCCGCGCGTCCGCGAGGTCGCGCACGACGGCATCGCCGAGGCTGGCGGTCGCCCGGCGGTTGACCTCGGCGCCGGCGACGGCGCCGATCAGAAACGGCACGAGCGAGGTCGTGTTGCGGAGGGTGCGGCGCATCAGCCGGCGGCGGACGAGGCGCATGATCTCGTTGCGGGTCCCCCGCCCCAGCGCCTCACCGAGCCCGACGCCGGTCAGCAGCATCTCGGGACGGACGCCGCGTCGCTCGCCCCACGCCCGCGCCAGCGCCAGCGCCCGGTCGGTGCCCTGGCCGGGGACGGGACGTCCGTAGACCTCGTGCAACTCGGCCACGAGCTTCATCTCGATGGCGGCGACAGCGAGCGTCTCGACGACGAGCTCGATCGGCAGCATGACCCACGCGGGCGGCGTGAGATCCTCGCCGGCCGCCAGGGCACCCATCGTGGCGCCGACGGCAGCTGACGCCCGCGCCGCGTTCCGGATCAGCTCGCCGGCGAGGACGCCGCCGGTGGCCCCGTTGTGGTGGACCTGCAGTGTCTCCAAATCCCGGACCGGAATGTGCGGGACCACCTCGACCATGGTCTCTGCCAGCCACTGCCCGCCGACGACCGCCGAGCGACCGGCCCGGCGCAGCGACGACACGGCGGTGCGGGCGAGAGGTCGCACGTCGCTGCGACGAAGCTCGCCTCCCGCCACTCGGCCGATGGCTTCGGGCAGATGGCGGTCGTCGGGATCGGTCACGGTCCCTACTTACCCCATCGCTGCGGCTACCTCAGCGGCGGATGTACTCCTCGAAGTCCTCCGCCGACAACGGCTTGGCAAACCGGTAGCCCTGGGCCCGGTCGCAGCCCAGGCGGCGAAGCTCCTCCATCTGGCGGTCGGTCTCGACGCCCTCGGCCACCACCTTCAGGCCCAGAGCGCCCGCGAGAGCGACGATGGCGGCGACGATCGCCGAGTCGTTGGGATCGGTGCCGAGGCCGTCGACGAAGGCGCGGTCGACCTTCAGCGTGTCGAGCGGGAGGCGCTTCAGGTAGGCGAGTGACGAGTATCCGGTGCCGAAGTCGTCGACCGCCAGCCGCACGCCCAGGGCCTTGAGACCGACCAGGCTCTCGATGGAGAACTCCACGTCCTCCATCAGGACGCTCTCGGTGATCTCGAAGCTCAGCGAGCCCGGCGAGAGCCCGTTGCTGCGCATGGCGTGACTGACGCTCGCAGAGAAGCTTCCCGCGGAGAGCTGCTTGGCCGAGAGGTTGACGGCGATCGTGCCCACGTCGAGCCCCGCGGCCTGCCACTGACGCAGCTGGTCGCAGGCCTTGTCGAGCACGATCTGGCCCAGGGCGACGATCAGCCCGGTCTCCTCGGCAACAGGAATGAACTCGGTCGGCGACACGCGCTCCTGGCCGGGCGGGTCCCAGCGCACCAACGCCTCGGCGCCCACGACGTGCTCGTCGTCGACGGAGACGATCGGCTGGTAGAGCACGACGAACTCGTCGCGTTCGACGGCCCGGCGCAGCGCGGCCTCGGCGGCCAGCCGGCTCGCCGCCCGTCCGCGGGCATCGGCGTCGAACAGCTCGACTCGCCCCCGGCCCCGCTCCTTGGCGCTGTACATGGCGGCGTCGGCGTCGCGCAGCAGGGCCTCGGCGGTGTCGCCGCCACTGCCGACGGCGATGCCCAGGCTGGCGCCCAGGTAGACGTCCTCGCCGTTGATCGGGAGTTCGCCCGTGACCGCCCGCAGGAGTCGTTCTCCGAAGCGCGCCGCTTCCCACGCGCCGCCGACGCCTTCACGCACGACGACGAACTCGTCGCCACCGAAACGGGCCACGGTGTCGCCGTTGCGCACGGCCTGGCTGAGGCGCTCGGACACGGCGACCAGCACCTCGTCACCGGCCGAATGGCCCCAGCTGTCGTTGACCAGCTTGAACCGGTCGAGATCGAGCAGGAGCACGCCCACGTGTGCGCCGTCCCGCTCGACGCGGGCCAGGGCCTGTTCGACGCGGTCGATCAGCAGGCGCCGGTTGGGCAGGCCGGTGAGCGAGTCGTGCAGGGCCTGGTGGGCGAGCTGACCTTCGGCGTCCTTGCGCGCTGTGACGTCGCGAGCGATGCCTTCGACGGCCTGGATCTCACCGGACTCGTCGGTGCTCAGCGTCAGGCGCTGCTCGACCCAGATCTTGGATCCGTCCTTGCGTGTCACCTCGACGTCCCACGCCTGACGGAGGCTGGCCCGTCCCTCGTTGCGCATCATCTGGACGTGCATGGCTTCGATGAGGTTGAAGATCAGCCGGGGGTCGCTGTACAGCTCCTCGGCCGTGTAGCCCGTGATGGTGACGCACGCAGGAGAGACGTAGTCGAACCCGGGCTCGCCCTTGAGGCGGTACCGGAAGATGAAGTCGTCGGCGTTCTCGGCAAGAAGCCGGAAGCGCTCCTCACTCCGACGCAGGCTTTCCTCGGCCCGCTTGCGCAGGGTGATGTCGGTGGAGATGCCGGCGATGGCATACGGAACTCCGTCGGGATCGAACAGCGGGAACTTGTGAGCGAGGAATGTCACCCCCGCGTTCCCCTCGGGCCCCTGCTCCTCGAACTCGAGCGGCTCGAGGGCGTCGAGCACCCGCAGGTCGTTCGCCCGGATGGCAGCCGCGAAGGGCGCTGGCCACAGCTCGGCATCGGAGCGGCCAAGGACCTGGTCGCGGCTGAAGCCGGTGAGCTCCTCGTACCGCTGGTTGACCAGGACGTACCGGCCGTC
>JAFAUA010000417.1 GCA_019243595.1 Acidimicrobiia bacterium | reverse complement strand
CGAGCGACAGCCGGCGGATCATGCTGCCGACCGGCGTCACGCGCGGGTCGCCCGGCAGCTTGAAGAGCAGCCCGTTGGCGACGTTGTCGCTGGCGTACTGCTCGTTGAGCTTGTCGGCTCCCACGACCATCGAACGGAACTTCCAGGTGGTGAACTCCCGGTTGTCGCGACCGACGCGCTTCTGGCGGTAGATCACCGGGCGCCCGTCGTACAGAAGGATGGCGAGCGACACGAGCATCAGGACGGGAGCGAGGAACAGGAGCAGGAGTGCGGATCCGAGGATGTCGATCAGGCGCTTGCCCCAGAACATGCGCGAGGCGTTGGCGCGCCGCAGGGTGAGCACGCTCAGGTCGCCGATCCTCGACCCGTGGCTCGGTTGGACACCGACGGGCAGGACGAGGTGCACCTCGACGGGCCGGCCGTCGGTCCAGGACAGGCACTCGGCGATGAGCGCCTCGTCGTGAGCGTCGGCGGCGACGAGGATGTGGCTGACGGCCCCCGACTTGAGCAGGCCCCGCGCCCGAGAGCGCTCACCGTTGGTGTTGGTGGGTGCGAAGGTGGCCGCCACCTGCAGTCCGGCCTCGGGGAAGGCCTTGATGCGGCGGGCGATGTTGTGGGTGCGGGATGGATCGCCGACGAGCAGGGCGCCTGTGAGCCCTTCGCGACGGCGGCGGCGGGCAGAGACCGAGAACCAGGCGGCGGCGCGTACAGCGGTGAGCGCCAGGCCCACGCCCAGCACCGGTCCGAGCAGCGAGGTGCCGTGGTGGCCGGCGACCACAAGGGCGGTGGCGACGGCGAGGAGGGGATAGGGCAGCAGACGCAGGTACCAACTGAGGCCCTGGGCGTCGAGTGAGCGATCGCTGTACAGGTTGGTCAGTCGACCCACGGCGAGGAACGCAGCAACGGCGGCGACAGCGGCTGCCGCAGTCGCTCCGGCCAGTAGGCAAGCGGCCAGGACGATCAGCCCGTCGAGCACGAACACACCGAGCCGCGGCGCCGACGCGTGCACGTCCTCGATGGCGCGCGCTGACCGAGAGAGCTTCGTCGGAGCGTCGACCGGCGCCACTACGAGTGAGGCGCGCGGATCGTGGCGACGCACGGAAGGCCAAAAGCCGCTGACAGCTGCTTTACCCATCGAACCCCTACGTCCTGCGACGAAACCGGACGGACACCCGAAAACCCCCCCCGGGGTTCGACGAATGTCTAGTCCGATCAGACTAGTTCAATCAAACGGGGCCGCTGTTCGGCCGTAGGGGAACCTTCGACACGGACCGTGCCAATTCCTCCCCCGCGATTACGCTCCGCCGCCGTGAGGGTTCGGACGGTCGCTGTTGAGTGGCTGCGCGGCCACTAAGGGTGCTGGACCTCCACACTCATTCGACGACCTCGGACGGTTCCGACCCGCCCGAGCGCATCCCCGAGCTGGCCCACGCCGCCGGGTGTCACGCCGTCGCCCTCACCGACCACGACCGCCTCGACGGGCTCGATGCGGCCGAGCGCCGGGCTGCCGAGCTCGGCGTGGGGTTCGTGCGGGGCTGTGAGATCTCCTGCGAGGTGCCCACGGGCGCCATGCACCTGCTGATCTACTTCGTGGACGGCGACGGCGGCGCCCTCGGCGAGGAGTTGCGGCACCTTCAGCAGGCGCGCGACGAGCGCAACGAGCGGATGCTCGAGCGCCTCTCGTCCGAGCTGGGTCTCCCGATCACGGCCGAGGAGGTCGAAGAGGAGGCGGGGGGCAAGGGGATGGGCCGGCCCCACGTGGCCGCCGTCCTCATGCGCAAGGGTGTCGTCGGCTCCATCCAGGAGGCGTTCGACGTGTACCTGGCGAGGGGCAAGCCGGGCTACGTCGAGAAAGAACGCCTTTCCCCGCGGGACGCCATCCGCATCGCCCGCCAGTCGGGCAGCGTGCCCGTACTCGCGCACCCGCTGAGCCTGGGCCTCGGGCCCAATGAGCTGGAAGCGCTCATCCGCGAACTGGCCGGGGAAGGGCTGGCCGGCATCGAGGCCATCTACGGCCGGTACGAGCCCGCCGACCGCGAAGGGCTGGCCGACCTTGCCCGCAGGCATGGGCTGGTGGCGACGGGCGGCTCCGACCACCACGGGACCTACAAGCCCGACCTCCAGGTCGGCGTGGGCCGCGGCGACCTCGACGTCCCGGACGACGTCCTCGAGGAGCTCGCCGCCTGCCGGGGGTGACCACGCGCATCACCGTTGTCGTGCCGACCTTTCGGCGTCCCGGCGGTTTGAGCCAGGCGCTCGGTGCCCTGCGCGAACAGCACGATCCGCACGTGCCGTGGGAGCTGGTGGTCGTCGACAACGACGACGCGCCGGGCGCTGAATCTGTGTTCTCGACGATGACGGCGGGCCTGGTCGCGCCCGCCCGCTTCGTGCGCGAACCGCGCCGGGGCGCGGCGCCAGCTCGCAACGCGGGGATCGCGGCCGCCGAAGGCGACGTGATCGCCTTCCTCGACGACGACGTGGTGCCCGGGCCCGAGTGGCTTGCCGAGTTGACGGCACCCGTACTCGCCGGGCGGTGCGACGGAACCGGTGGGCTCGTACGGCTCGACCCGTCGGTGGCGGTCCCGGAGTGGCTCGGGTCCGACT
>JAFAUA010000317.1 GCA_019243595.1 Acidimicrobiia bacterium | reverse complement strand
CGTGGGTCCTCGACCCAGATGCGGCCACCCATGGCTTCGACCAGCCGGCGCGAGATGTAGAGGCCGAGGCCGCTGCCACCGCGCCGCCGCGTCATGTGATCGCCGAGGCGATGGAAGCGTTCGAAAACCACGTCCTGCTGGTTCTTGGGAATCCCGCCGCCGCAGTCGGTCACGCGCACACGGACCTCGTCGCCCGTGTCGCCGATCACCCGCTCGACGTTCACCGTGACCGGGCTGCCGAGCGGCGAGTACTTGTCGGCGTTCGAGAGCAGGTTGCTCAAGATCTCTTCGACGCGCCCGGCGTCGGCGACGGCGGCCGGCCCACCGCGGTGAAGACTCGTCGGCCGGGTGTAGTCCTCGAGGGCCTTCTCGACGACGCTGTCGAGGACGACAACACCCACACCGTCGCCGAGTTAGCCGGCCGACCAGGCGGCGGTCGCACCCGACGTCTTCGTGTAGTTCGACGCGGTGGTCGAGGCGTCGTAGCTGAACTGCTCGAGCTTGGCCTCCCGGTCGGCGGTCACGGCGACGATCGACGTTGCGCCCTTGAGGCTGTCGACCGCCTTACCGGGGATCGACGCCGCGAAGCCGTTCACGATCGGCAGTGCCGCTCCCACGGTGCCGCCGGCCGCCTTGACGGCCTTGGCCGCCGCAGCCGCCTGGCCGTCACGAGCCTGCACGATCACCTTGGCGTGCGCCGCCGAGCGGTCGATGCCGCGGTCGATGGTCGCCCCCGGCTGGCTACGGGTCCAGATCACGCCGAAGTGCGGCGTCGCGCTGGCGGGTACCAGCAGCAGCGCCAGCAGCGCGAAGGCGAGGGCCAAGGCCACTCCGGTATGCCGACGATCCGTCGTCGGCATGGTTACGGCCGCTCCTGCCATCGCTGGTGCCCCTCCCACTCCGCTCGCGCAGCTGTTCACCAAAAGTGGTTGACCTATGACGGAGGGTAAGGAACAGGAGCGCGGCGCTCCATAGTCCACGTGTGTGGTTCTCCGCCCTTCCCCGGACCAGACCCTCCGAATCCCCCGGCGCCGCTGTGTCAACCCGTTGGATTCGAGCACACTCAGTAGCCGCGCGTGCACTGGCCGTAAGGGAGGGTCTCCGCGGCGGGCCATAGCTCGACGGAGGCATTTCGCGCGTGGGCTTGGGGACCCCCGCCAGCTAGGTCGGTGAGCTAGCCCTCCCCCCTGACCCGAGTGGCACCCGGCCCGTGACAAGAGTCGGTGCCGGCACCAATTGTTGCGTGACGATGACACAAAACACTCCTTGCGACGCGCTCCGGACAGGCCGAGACTCCTGCTGTGGCGCAGACGCCACGAGCCTGAGCTGGGAGTGCCAGGTTCCATCTGCTGGGAGGACTGGCGTGTCAGAGATGCGAGTGCTGATCGTCGACGACGAGGACGACATGCGCGCGCTCGTGCGAGCGACCATCGAGATCGCCAACGAGGGCCTCAAGGTCGCTGGCGAGGCGAAGAGCGGCGAGAGCGCCGTCGAGATCGTCCGCTCCGAGCACCCCCAGGTCGTCGTGCTGGACCAGCGGATGCCCGGGATCAGTGGTCTCGACACGGCCCGCCGCATCCTCGCCGAGAACCCCGATCAGGCGATCGTGCTGTTCAGCTCGTACCTGGACCGCGACGTCATCACTGCCGCCCAGCGCATGGGCGTCCGCATGTGCCTCGCCAAGGACCACATCCGTCAGCTCCCCGACGTCCTCTGGGGCACCGAGAGCGACAGTCCCGCCGGCGGCGGCCTGGTCTGATCTAGAACGCGGCCTCGAGGATCGACCGGGCGTCGTCCTCGGAAACAGGGCGCGGGTTGGCCTGCACGCTGAAGTTCGACTGCGACGACCGAACGACCGCGTCGAGATCCTCGTCGGTGACGCCGACGTCTGACAGCCGCGTCGGCAGAGCGAGGCGTTCGAGCAGCCGATCCACGGCGCCCGCCGGATCGTCAGCGTCGCCCAGCGCCTCGCCGATGCGACGCATCTCGGCCGGCACTGCACCGGCGTTGAAGCGCATGGCGTGGGCCAGGATGATGGCGTTGGCAATCCCGTGGGAGACGCCAGTGCGCCCGCCAACGAGCTGGGCGAGCCCGTGGTGCACGCCCATCGACGCGTTCTGGAGCGCCCGCCCGCCGAGCACGGCGCCGGCGAGCATGTGTGTGCGGGCCAGCAGGTCGACGGGGTCGTCGACGACACCGGGGAGCGACGCCGCGATCCGTTGCGCACCGGCCAGGGCGACGGCTTCGGCCTCGGGCGTGCGTGTCGGCGAGTACGCGCACTCGACGCAGTGCGCCAGTGCGTTCATGCCGGTCTCCGCGCTCACCCGTGCCGGCGTTGACACCGTGAGGTCGGGGTCGTAGACCGCTGCGACCGGCGCGATGGTCGGCCCACCGCCACCGCTCTTACGTCGCGTCGCCGGGTCGGTCATACCGAAGAACGGGGTCAACTCGGCTCCCGAGTACGTCGTGGGGATGGCGACGTGCGGGAGCGCCGCCCGGTCGAGCCAGGTGGCGCCGGGCGTCCCCGCCTCGCGCTCGGTGAAGTAGCACACCGCCTTGCCCAGGTCGGCGCACGAACCACCACCGAATGAGACGACGACATCGACGGCGTCGCGTCGGGCCTGCTGCACCGCGGCCTGCACGGCGGGGGCCGGTACGTGGGACTGGACGCCGGCGAACGTGGACGCGAGCTCGCGTCCCAGAGCCTTCACCAGCCGCTCGCCGTCGGGCGACGCCAGCCGACCCTCGGTCGTGACCAGCAGGACGCGGCGGCCTCCTGCCTCCCGGACGATCGACGGCACCTCGTCGAGGGCGCCCGATCCGAACGTGATCTTCTGCGTGAAGCCGGTGTGCGTCCAGGCCATCGCTAATGGACCACTGTCTCGCGTTGGCGGCCGAGCTCGACGAGCGTGAGACGACCGCCGTCGGTTTCCAGCACGGTGCACGAGCAGTTGTCGGGGCGGAAGTTCACGACACGGTCGTCGCCGGTCGCGGCCCCGACGGCGGCGTTGATGGCGATGTAGTGCGTGGTGACGAGGGTGTCTGTGTCGAGCGCAAGCAGGGCACCCACCACCTCATCCCTCCAGCGTTGGCGCTCAGTGTCGAGGTCGTGCCACCGCCGCTGCCCGCGCAGGATCTCCACGAGCCATGCCGATCGCTCGCCCAGATCCTCCGACGGGGCGTTGATCTCGCCGACCGCAGGTTCGACTGACGCCGTCACCTCCCACTGGCGTTCGAAGGGCGCGGCGGTCTCCCTGGTGCGGCGCAGCGGGCTGGTCACCACCGCGATGGGTCCGAGGTGCGCCAGCTCCCGTGCCGCGGCGTCGGCCTGGGCCCGGCCGACGTCGTCGAGGCCCGGGTCGTGGTCCTGGTCGTAGCGCGCCAGCGGCTGTCCGTGCCGCACCAGATACAACCGGGTCATTCCAGGCCGTCGAACAGACTGGTCTCTCGCTCGGCGGGGCGATCGCCGCGCCGGATGTACCACTCCTGGCCGAAGCCGCGGGCGAAGAACTCGTCGGGGATCGAGAGGAAGAACGACGCCTCCGAGATCTGGCTGGCGTGAGCGCGCATCGATGCCCGCTTCACGTCGAGGAAGTCGGTGACATCGATCTCCGTTGTGATCTCGGCATCGGTGACACCGAAGTCTGCGAATGCGTCCGGATCGAGATCGCCCGGCATCTCCACGCCCATGTCCCGGGCTTCGAGCAAGCCGCCGAGGAGGGCGTCGCGGTTGCCGGTGGACTCGTACACCCGGCCCGTGCCCGCCAGGTCGGCGGCGCGTACCCCCACCCGGTGCACCTGAATGTGGTCCGGGTGGCCATAGACGCCGTGGTCGTCGTACACCGTGAGCACGTCGGCCTTCTCCTCCCGGAGGATCTCCGCGAGCTTGGTTGCGGCCTCTTCGACGTCGGCCTGCCAGAAGGAATCAGAGGCGTCGTTCTCGGGCGTCCCCATCATCCCCGAGTCGACGTAGCCGAGGAACTCGACGCGGGAGGCGCCGAGGATCTCCGCGGACCGAAGTGTCTCTTGCTCGCGCCGCTCGGCGAGGGACTCGCCGGGGTCGAGGAAGCCATCCTCGACCTCGCCGTGTTCGCCCTTGGTCGCGAATACGAGGACGACGCGGTGGCCGTCCTTGGCGGCCTTGGCGAGGGTGCCGCCGGTGGGGATGGCCTCGTCGTCAGGGTGGGCGTGAAAGGAGACCAGTGTCGCCATGCGCTCAGCCCTCGCTCAGGGTGACGGCCCCCGCCTCCCGCAGCTTGGCAACTTCGTCGGCGGTGAACCCCCAGTCCTCGAGGGCCACGTCGGTGTGCTCCCCTGGGGCAGGCGGCGGGCCGGCGATGGTCGCCTCGGTGCGGCTGAACCGTGGCGCGGGCGCGGGCTGGGTGACGCCGTCGCGAACGACGAAGGTCTGGCGGGCGACGTTGTGGGGGTGACTCGGCGCCTCGGTCATCGAAAGCACCGGGACCGCGCAGGCGTCGGTGCCCTCAAGGAGCGACTGCCACTCGTCGCGCGTCTTGGTCTTGAAGAAGGCGGCGAAGCGCTCCTTCATCGAGGGCCACTGCCCACGGTCCATCTGGAACGGCAGCTCCTCGTCCTCGAGTCCAGTGCGCTCCAGGAGCTCGGCGTAGAACTGCTGCTCGATGGCGCCGATGGCCATGAACTTGCCATCGGCGGTTTCGTACACCTCGTAGAACGGAGCCCCCGTGTCGAGCATGTTGTGGCCCGGGTTGTCCTGCCAGATGCCCATGGCGACAAAGGCGTGGATCATCGTGCTGAGCACCGCGGCACCGTCGACCATGGCGGCGTCGACCACCTGGCCCTGACCAGAGCGCGATGCCTCGAGCAGGGCGCACACGAGACCGAACGCCAAGAGCAGGCCCCCACCGCCGAAGTCGCCGACCAGATTGTTCGGCGGCACCGGCCGCTCGCCGTCACGCTTGAAGTTGTTCAGCACACCGGCGATGGCGATGTAGTTGATGTCGTGGCCGGCGGCGTGGGAAAGCGGGCCGTCCTGGCCCCACCCGGTCATGCGCCCGTACACGAGCTTGGGGTTGCGCGCCAGGCACTCGTCGGGACCGAGCCCGAGGCGCTCCATGACGCCCGGTCGGAATCCCTCGAGCAAGGCGTCGGCCTGCTCGACGAGCCGGAGCACGGTCTGCACGCCGTCGGGGTGCTTGAGGTCGACAGCGATCGAGCGCCGGCCACGGTTGAGCACGTCCTTGTCGGGGTTGAGCACCCGCGCGTTTGGACGGTCGAGGCGCAGCACATCGGCGCCCATGTCGGCGAGCATCATCGCCGTGAACGGGCCCGGCCCGATGCCGGCCATCTCGATCACCTTGAAGCCCTGCAGCGGTCCAGCCATGGGCCCGAACCTATCCCCCGAACAATCTCTTCGGGTTCTCCGTGAGCAAGGCGTCGAACGTCTTGCGCTCCATGCCGCGGGCCTCGAGCTTGGGCCAGAAGTCGGTGAAGAGGAAGGTGTGAGGCCGCTTGTACATCTGCTCGTAGATGGTGGGCTCCATCTCCTTGAACATGTCCTCGAGGCCCTCGGGGACCGGATACGGGAACTTCGGCGACGCCAGGCAGCACATGTGGTCCTGGCTCAGGCAGACCTTGTCGGCGTGGCCGGCCTCGACGAGCGCCATGACCTGGTCGGCCCGTTGGTCGTCGGGTGCGAGGATCTCGTACCCGCACCGGTCGTAACCGACGAAGGAGCCCCGGTCGGCGATGCCGCGGATGTAGTCCATGTCGGTCGACTGTCCCTGGTGACCGATGAGGGCGCGTGAGAGGTCGGCACCGTTCTCGGCGAGGACCTCCTGCTGCACGTCGCCGCCCGCGGAGTTCTCGCAGTGGCTGATCACCGTCAGGCCGCTCTCGGCTGCCGCCAGCGCCGCGGCGGCGATCACCTTGCGGTCGTAGTCGCCCGGGGGGTCGCCGGACGCGATCTTGATGCAGCCCGGTTTGATGCCGGTCTCGCCGATGCCGTTGTTGATCTCGTGCAGGTAGAACTCGGCGATCTCCTGCGACGAGCGGACCCGCCAGTAGTACGGGATGCCGATGTGCTCCAGGTAGAACCCGGTCGAGCACACGATCTGCATCCCCGACTGGCGGGCGACCTCAGCGAGCAGCTCGGGGTCGCGGCCGAGGTCGATGGGACACGGATCGACGAAGGTACGCACGCCGTGCTCGGCCAGACCGGCCATGCGCTCGACGGCGGTTTCGATGCACGCGCCACGGTCGAACGAATAGGCGGGGTCGAGGTTGTCACCCGGATAACAGATGCGCACGTGCTCGTGGACGAGCGTGGGCCCGAGCTCGCTGGAGTCGATGGGCCCGAGGACGGTCTGTACGGTCGCCATGAAACGCGGACGCTAGCTGCGCGCCGCGGCGGCTGCTCAGGCTGGGCGAGAATCTTCGAGCAGCTCGCGCAGGTCGGCGTAGGCCGCCCGCACGCGGCTCTTCAACGTGCCTTCCGGCAGGCCGAGCGTGTCGGCGGTCTGCACGAGCGTCTGGCCCGCGAGCACGTGTTCGACGGCGACGCGCCTCCGCTGGTCCAGGCTGGCGACGGCCCGGCGCACGCCGGTCGTGAGATCGATGAGGACGACGGCGTCGTCTGGGCCGTGGCCGGTGTCGGCGGGCTCAGGCACGACGCCGAGATCCACGTGGTGGCGCATGCGGCGGAGCTGTCCGAGGGCCGCGTTGCGGGCGATGCGAAGCACCCAGGCGTCGAGCGACCCGCGATCACGGTCGAACCGCCCCGCGTAGCGCCACATCCGCTCGAAGGTCTCCTGGACCACGTCGTCGGCGGCGGCCTCGCCGACGATGCGGCGTCCGACGCCCCGGACCGACGGGGCCAAGCGGTGGTAGACGGTCGCCATGGCGTCGCTGTCGCCGCCCGCGACCTGGGCCATCAAGATTTCCTCATCCACGTTCTCGACTCTCCGGCAGGGCCGGGCCGGAGAGCTAGTGGACGATGGTCCTAGGACCCCTGGGACCCCCCGATGCCGTGGGTCCTGGCCCAGAGGGCGGCCTGCGTGCGGTCGCTCACGCCGATGCTCTGGAACACGCTGGTCAGATGTGTCTTCACGGTCTTCTCCGCGATACCGAGGCGGCGGGCGATCTGCTTGTTGGCCAGGCCCTGGGCGAGCAGACCGAGCACCTCGGTCTCCCGGGCCGTGAGCTCGGCGGCCGGGCGGGCGTCGGCGCGCGCGCTCAGCACGACCTTCGCCGCCTTGGGTGCGAGCGGCGCCTCCCCCCGGGCGGCCGCTTCAATCCCGCGAAGCAGCTCCTCGGGCTCGGCGTCCTTGAGGAGGTAGCCGACGGCACCGGCGTCCAGCGCGTCGAGGATGCGCTCGCGGTCGGAAAAGGAAGTGAGGACGACCACCCGAGCGTCGGGTCGCTCGGCGAGCAGCCGCCGGGTCGCCTCGATGCCGTCGACCCGGGGCATCGAGAGGTCCATGAGAACGACGTCGGGGCTGTGCTCCCCCGCCAGCGCCACCGCCTCCTCGCCGTCGGCCGCCGCTCCGACGACCTCGAAGCCGTCGTTGCCGTCAAGGAGATCCCTCAGCCCCCGACGCACGACGTCGTGATCGTCAGCCAAAAGCACTCGGATGCTCAACCCATTGGCTCCCTCGCTCCGCTCGCTCACGTGGGGACCTCGGCTTCGAGGCGCGTTCCCTCGCCCGGCGCCGACGTCACGACGAGCCGGCCTCCCGCATCCGCGACGAGTCCGGTCAGCAACGTCAGGCCGACGTGGCCCTCCTCGCGGCGTTCGTTGATGCGGTCGGGCGAGAACCCGAGCCCATTGTCGGATACAACGAGCCGGACGAGGCCGTTGTCCCGCGCGACCGACACGTCGAGACGCGTCGCGTGGGCGTGGACCGCCACGTTGCGCACCGCCTCGTGGGCGACGCGGTAGAGCACCGTCTGGGCCTCGGCTGATTGGGCGGCGTCGTCGTCGATGTCGACGATCGTCTCCATGCCCTCGGCGGCGAGCGGCGCCACGAGCTCACCGACCGCGTTGTCGAGGCCCTCCTCGTGGAGGTTGGGCGGCGCGATGTCGACGATGAGGCTGCGAAGGTCGCGCATGCTCTTGCGGGTGTCGGCCGCTGCCTGTCGCAACGCCGATCCCACCTCGGCACCGTTCGGCGCGTCGCCGACCCGGTCGGCGGCGGCGGCCAACGAATAGGAAACGCCGGCGAGGCTCTGCACGACGCCGTCGTGGAGATCACGGGCAATCCGACGGCGCTCGGCGTCCGATGCGTCGATCGCCCGGTGGAGGAGGCGCTCGCGTTCCTCCTGGCCCTGACGCAGGCCTCGGGCCATCGACCACGCCAGCGGGACCTGGATGAGGAAGAGAAGCAGGAGGCCACCGAGCATGACCGGTAGGAAGTTGCCCCAGATCTGCCGGCCGCTCTCGGCGATCGAGCTGTAGCGCAGGTAGATCTCGAACAGCAGCGGTTTCCCGCCAACGGTGTGCACCGGCACGTAGACCTGGAGGAGCTTGTGGAACGGCCGCTCGTAGACGTTCTCGGCCTCGTTCAGATCGCTGAGGTCGGCCGCCGGCCTTCCCGAGTTGAGCGCCGCCGTCTCATCCGCGCCAAGGCCGAAATTCCTGCCGATCAGCCTGGGCTCGTCGGAATAGACGACCCGCCCATCGGGGGTCCAGAGCTTCACGCGGACGGCGCGGTCACCGATGATGCGCTGGCGAACCACACTGTCGAGCTGCCGCACCGCGACGGGGTCGCCAGACACGATGGTGTCGGCGAGAACTGGTTCGGCCACGGCATGACCGTCGACGGTGGCGATGTCGCGCGCGTTGCGGATCGCCTCTTTCGTGGCGTTGTGTCGCACCACGTAGAACGTGCCGGCCGAGATGACCACGACGGCCGCCAGTCCGGCGAGCACGAACTGGGTGACCGACGTGGTCACCGACTTCGTCTTCATAGCGACAACAACGTTACGGCCGGGTGTTGGCGGGCGCATCGCCCTGCGCCATCTGTTTGTGGATCGCCTGCTGCACGCGGACGGGCCGGGGCACCATCCGGAGCACCTGCCGGCCGCCGTCCCCAACGGAGTCGACGAAGAGATCGCCGGCGCCGATAATCCGCTCGAACAGGCTCTGGTGATAACTGATGTCGCTGATGCGCTCGAGGGGGATCTCCCGCCCCGCCTTGGCGAACAGGCCCATCCGCACGACGAGGCGCTCGTTGGTCAGCACCATGGTCGTAGTACCCCAGCGGGTGTACCGGCGGATGAATCGGCCGAGCGCCACGAGCACCGCGACCAGGCTGACGATGAGCACCGGATCGTGGGCGACCCCGGGCACGACGATCGACGCGGCCACGGCTGCCGCAAGACTCAAGGCCAACATGATGGTCGACCCGGCGAGCACCCACCAGTGCGGGCGGAGGTCGAGGACGATGAACTCACCCTCGTTCAACAGCCGGCGGGGAAGCGGCACCGGCGTCCGGGTTAATGCGACGTGGTCACGGGTGACGACGTCGGAGTCGCGGCCGACGTCGTCGTGTGTGCCGTCGTGGTGGTGTGTGCCGTTGTCGTCGTGTGCGCCGTCGTCGTCGTGCGACCGCTGGTGCTCGTCGCGCCCGCCGCCGTCGTCGAGGTCGCCGCACACGGGGTGCTGCCGACCGAGCCGGCGATGTGGAACGGCACGTGTTCGACATTGGACACGACGTTGAGGCCGCTGCGGTCGGCCGCCACGGTGGCCGGCGCCGGGTCGTTCACGACGTAGGCGTCAAGGGCGCTGTCGACATCGATCCCGAACCGGGGTTGGGCATTGACCCACGTCGCCCAGATCTCGCCCGAGCCGTCGGACTGCTGGGACACGCTGACGAGCTGGAACAGGCCGGCGATGTTGGCCTGCGGACCGCCGAGCGCAGGCTCGGTGGTCGACAGGGTGACGACCAGGTTCTGGTAGGCGGGGTTGCGGCCGGGCTGGCCCGGCTGGCCGGCGCGGATGGCGGCCTTGAGCAGGTTGGGATCCTTGGACTTGATGCTCAGGTCGATGACGATGCCGTTGCCACAGACACCCTGCACCGAGTTCGCTTCTGGTGAGTAGGCCTTGATGGTGACCTGGGTCGCCGGCGTCGAACTGGTGGAGCTGCTGCTCGCCGACGTGTTCTTCTTCGAACCGCCGGACGAACAGGCTGCGAGCGCGAGCCCGGCAACCACGGGGAGCACCACGAATCGCTTCATGGGACGTGAATTCTAGGGCCCGCCGAGGCGCGTCTTAGCGATACACCTTGCGCCGGAAGACCGACTCGTGCGACGAGACGCGGTCGAGGAAGAGAAGGCCGTCGAGGTGGTCGAGCTCATGCAGCAGAGCGCGCGCCTCGAAGGCGTCGGCTTCGATCACCCGCTCGGCGCCGTCGACGGTCAGGCCACGCATCACGATGGTGGTTGCTCTCGCCACGTCACCGGTCAGGTCGGGCACGCTCATGCAGCCCTCACGCGCCACGAAGGGCCCGTGGGCGAGAAGGAGCTCGGGATCGAAGAGCACGATCTCGCCGTGACACGAGCGCGCCTTCTTGTGCCCGGTCACGTCGACAGTGAAGGCGCGCAGGCCGACGCCGATCTGGGTGGCGGCGATGCCGACGCACGCGGGCGACGCCCGCATGGTGTCGACCAGATCGGCGGCGAGCTCTCTCGCTGCGTCGTCGATCCGGCCGACCGGCGCCGCCGGCTGTTTGAGGAAGTGGTCGGGGAGCCGGAGCACCGGCCTAACTGCCACGTACCTGGGGTCAGAGGATGTCGGCTTCGGACGGATGCAGGGAGCACTCGACGCCG
This sequence comes from Acidimicrobiia bacterium, assembly GCA_019243595.1. Lineage (GTDB taxonomy): Bacteria > Actinomycetota > Acidimicrobiia > Acidimicrobiales > AC-14 > CADDZP01. Next base: position 7,467 of record JAFAUA010000317.1, on the reverse strand, counting down.
AGGTCGCCGGCGAGGGACGCCAGGCTGGCCTCGAGGGGTGACGCGTCGCCGCGGGAGGGAAGCGTCACCTCGAGGATCATGGCGTAGACCGGCCGGCTGGGATCGCCGATCACACGTGTGCTTAGGTCGACAATGTTGACCGCGCTGTCCGCAAGCAACGACGCCACACGGTGGACGATGCCCGGGCGGTCGGCACCGTAGACCGACACTGTCCAGGCGTCGCCCTCGGGCGAAACCGGGACGTCGTCGTCGATGGCGCGCACGGCGACGACCAGGTCGAAGTCCGCGGCCGGGCCGGCCAGCGCCTCCTCGAGCGTCTCCTGGGCCAGGCCGTCGGGTGCGGCGACGACCAGCATCATGGCGAAGTGCCCGCGCAGGATCGTCATCGACGTGTCCTCGAGATTGCACCCGTGCTCGAGGAAGACACCGGTGACCGCGGCGACGATGCCCGGGCGGTCGGCACCGACTGCCGACACGGCGTAGTGGCTCACGGCCCGAGAAGCTAGTTACGCGAACAGCTCGAGCTGACAGAGGCGCCCGACCGCGTCGTCCCACGACTGCAGGCGGCGGGCCCGGCGAAGCGCGTCGTGCCGGTTGTACGGACGGTCGAGCAGCCACGACTCGCACACGTCGGCCAGCAGCTCTGCTTCGCCCGGGTTGTCCTCGACGGTGGCGCGCACGCCGAGGCGCCGCGCCACGTCGGCCTTAGTGCCGAGCGCCGTGTGGTGGACGTCGTCGAGCGCCATGCCGTGCTCGGCGAGCCAGTCGACGGTGACGTCGGTCAGGTGCGCGGGGCGGGCGGTGATGCCGACGATGCGCCACCCAGCGGATCGGAGCGCAGCCACGCCGAACGCCGCCCCGTCGGTGGGCAGGGCCTCGGTGTACAGCGCCGGATCACCGAACGTCTCGTCGAGGAAGGCGTGGAACGGTTCGCGGGGAAGGCCGAGGTCGAGAAGGCGCAGGTCGTAGCGGGTCCACGCCGAGGGGTGCGTGGCGACTCCGAACCGGCGGGCGATGCGGGCGGCCACGGGCGGACCCAGGTCGCACAGCACACCGTCGAGATCGAGACCACAGAGCACGATCCAAAGGATACAGAGGGGGTACGACACGAAATCCTTGACGGATCGGCTGAGGGCGCCAAAGATGCGAGTGCACCGCTTCGCACGGACCCCGGCGGATCGGCCCCAGGCCACTCCCCGGTTGGTGCGCAAGCGGAACGGTGCGGGCACGGCCCCGAGGAGACCGGACGGCACCCTGCCGGATGGCTACTTGGGGCCGTTCCGCGTCCGCGGGGATCCGCGTTCTTGTCATACCCCGTCGTTACGGTCGACTCCATGGAGGATCGGCTGTTGGAGGGGCTGAACGACGCCCAGCGACGGGCGGTGACCACCAACGCGGCGCCGCTGTGCATCCTGGCCGGCGCCGGCTCGGGCAAGACGCGCGTCCTCACGCGCCGCATCGCGTGGCGGGTCGCCGAGGGCAGCGCCGACCCGCGCCATGTGCTCGCCCTCACATTCACGCGCAAGGCCGCAGGCGAACTGTCCTCCAGGCTGTCCACACTCGGGGTCCGCGACCAGGTGGCAGCCGGCACCTTCCACGCCATCGCCTACGCCCAGTTGCGCCGGCGCTGGGCCGATCGCAACGAGCGCTCGCCTGCTCTGGTCGACCGCAAGGTCCGTCTCCTCGCCCCGCTGCTCGCCGCCCACCGCAGCGCCGGTGTGCAGCCTGCCGATTTGGCCAACGAGATCGAATGGGCAAAAGCCCGCTTCGTGGAGCCGTCCCACTACGAAGCGGAGGCGGCCGGTGCGGGCCGCAAGCCTCCCCTCCCATTCGCGGTCGTGGCGTCGCTCTACGAGCGCTACGAAGAGGAGAAGCGTCGCCGGGGCGTCGTCGACTTCGAGGATCTGCTGCTGCTCTGCGCCCGCGCTCTGCACACCGACGACGCTTTCGCGGCCAGCCAGCGCTGGCGGTTCCGCCACCTGTTCGTCGACGAGTTCCAGGACGTCAACCCTGTGCAGTTCCGGCTGCTCGAGGGGTGGCGCGGTGACCGCCAGGACCTGTGCGTCGTCGGAGACCCGAACCAGGCCATTTTCGGCTGGAACGGCGCCGACGCCCGCTACCTCACCGACTTCGGCGAGCGGTTCCCCGGCGCCGAGGTCGTCCGCCTCGAGGACAACTACCGCTCGTCGCCCCAGATCCTCGCCGTCGCCGACGCCGTGCTCAACGGCAACACCGGAGGCCCGACCCGATCGAAGCCGCTGCGCGCCAACCGACCCGCGGGGCAGACGCCGTCGGTGCGCAGCTGGGCCAGCGAACGCGACGAGGCGCGCGCCATCGTGCGAGCGATGCGTCGCCGCCAGGGCACGGCGCTCCCGTGGTCGGCGATGGCGGTGCTCACCCGCACCAACGCCCAGCTGCTTGTGTTCGAGGAGGCGTGCACGGCGGCCGGCGTCCCCCACCGCGTCCGCGGCGAAGGCTCCTTCCTCAGCCAGCCCGACGTGCGGCAAGCGCTGAACGACCTCCGCCGTCTGCCCGCCACGAGCCCGGTCGCCCCCGCCATCGCCGACCTCGAGGAGATGGCGTCGGAGGCCGAGGGCGACCACCGCCAGCGTCTCGAGGGTCTCGTTCGCCTCGCCCGCGAGCACAGTGCGCTCGACCAGGCCGCCACCATCGACGGCTTCTTCTCGTGGCTGCGGGCCACCGTCGGCGGCGACGAGCCGGCCCGCCACGGAAACGTGGTCGAGCTGGCAACGTTCCACGCGTCGAAGGGCCTCGAATGGCCGGTTGTGTTCGTGGCCGGCCTCGAGCGCGGCCTGGTCCCTATCTCCCAAGCCGACACTCCCGCCGCCCGCGCCGAAGAGCGGCGGCTCCTTTACGTCGCGGTCACGCGCGCCGAGCAAGAGCTGCACTGCTCGTGGGCCGAGCGGCGGACGTTCGGCGCGCGCACGCTCACGCGCTCGCCGTCGGCCTATCTGCCCGCCATCGAGGCCGCGGTGAAGGCGGGGAACGAGGGTGCGCCGGGCGACTGGCGCCGGTTCCTCGACGACGGCCGCCGGCAGCTGCGGACCGCGGCAGCGCGACGCCCGTCTGACGTCCGAGCACTGCTCGACCGCGCCGACCCGGCCCTGTTCGAAGCCCTGAAGTCATGGAGAGCGGCCACCGCCAAGCGTTCCGGCGTCCCCGCCTACGTCATCTTCCACGACACGACCCTCGCCGCCCTCGCCGAGGCCAAGCCGCGCGACCGCAGCGGGTTGCTGGCCGTTCCCGGACTGGGGCCGGTCAAGGCCGAGCGCTACGGCGACGCCGTGCTCGCCGTTCTCGCGGGCGCCGCCGCGTCGTAGGGCTCGCGTCGGCAACACTCTGACGCGTGAAGTTCCACCTCGAGCACACTTTCTCTGCACCGCTCGACGCTGTCGAGGCGGCGATGGTCAATCCTGAGTTCCTCGAAAGCACCCGGCTGCCCGACGTCGGGCCGCCGGAGGTGCTGAGCCGCCAGGAGAACGGCGACATCGTCACGCTGCGGGTCAGCTACCACTACACGGGAAGTCTCGACTCGTTGGCGCGCCGGGTGCTTCGCTCCGGCGACGTGTCATGGGTGCAGGAGACGAAACTCGATCGCTCGACGCATCGCACGACGTTCACTGTTATGCCGAAAGTGCACGCCGACCGGTTCCAGTGCGGCGGCGCCATGCAAGTCACTCAGGCCGGTGAGGCGACGACGCAGCGCGTCATCGACGGCGAGCTGAAGATCAAGGTGCCACTTTTCGGAAACCGCGCCGAAGGCCTGATCCTGCCCGGTCTTCGCAGCCGCATGCAGCGCGAGGCGGAACTCTTGGACGAGTGGCTGAAAGCACACCCCGCCGGTTGACGGGACGCCCGCCAGGCGCGACAACGGTTGCATGAGCTCGTTCCTCTGGCCGAACGATGAGGGGTGGCCGTATCCGGACACAGTGGGCGAGACGGTCGACCTCGACGCAACAACCGATGACGAGACCCTCTGCCTACGGGCCGCACCCACACAGCTGTTCGACCATCTCGACCCCCTCGAACGCGCGGTGATCTGCGGCCACTACGGCCTCGAGGGTCGCCAGCCGCGCACCATGAAGGAGCTGCACGCCGAGATGGGCCTGCCCCGCGCCGAACTTCGTGACGCGCTTGGCACCGGTCTGGCCAAGCTCCGTACTGAACTGCGCTAGTTACAGGTCGAAGTCGACCAACATCGGCGCGTGGTCCGACGGGCTCTTGCCCTTGCGCGCGAAGCGGTCGATGAGGGCATACGTCGCGGTTTCGGCGAGGGGCTTGGTCGCCAGCTCCAGATCGATGCGCATCCCGCGATGCTGGTGAAAGTCGCCGGCGCGGTAGTCCCAGTAGCTGTACAGCCGGTCGTCGTCGTAGAGGGTGCGGAACACGTCGACCAGTCCCCACTGCTCGAGCCTGCGGAGCTCCTCGCGCTCGGGTTCGCTCACGTGGGTACCGCCGTTGACCTTCGCCGGGTCCCAGACGTCCCTGTCATCGGGCGCGATGTTGAAGTCGCCGCACATGACGAACGCCTCGTTCGGGTCGCACACCTGCTCAATCCCCCGGCGCAGCCGGTCGAGCCACACGAGCTTGGCCTCGTAGTGCTCGCTCCCGACGAGGCGGCCGTTGGGGACGTACACGCTGAGGACGCGCACGCCCTTGCACGTCGCCCACAACAGGCGGGCCTCGGTGACCTCCTCCTCCGCTTGGTCGGTGAAGCCGGCGACGACGTCGTCGAGGCCGACCCGGCTGAGGATGGCCACGCCATTCCACTGACCCTGACCGCAGTGGGCAGACTCGTAGCCGAGGGCCGCGAACGCCATCGCCGGGAAGTTGGCGTCGGTGAGCTTGGTCTCCTGGAGACACAGGACGTCGGGCTCGGCGTACGCCAGCCACTCCTCGATCCGGGGCATCCGCTTGTTGAGGGAGTTGACGTTCCAAGTCGCGATCCGCATGTGATCGGAGCCTAGGCTTCGGAAATGACCGAGCCGGACCCCGCGATCAAGGCATTGCGGGCGCTGCTGAAGGTGCTCGACGCCAACGTCGAACGCGCCGACTACGTGCGGACGAGGGCCAAGCAGATCGAGTCGCTCCGGGCACAGGGCTACACGTGGGAACAGGTGCTCTCCACCGAGGAGCGGCCGCTGATCGTTGACGTCCTGGGCCAGAGCATGGCGCTGCTCAACGAGGTCGGCGGCCGCTTCCGCCGCGAGGAGGCCCGCTGCCTGGTGGGCGAGGGCCTCAAGCAACAGGAGATCGCCGACCTGATCGGCGTCTCGCTCGACCATGTGCAGGCGATGCTCGGGGAGAGCACCACCACCTAGGTCGTCACGGTTCGGCGTGCGTACAGTTGCGCCGTGAACGAGCAACGAATGCTGATCGACGGCAAGCTGGCCGACGCGGCCGACGGCCGTACCTTCGACAACGTCAACCCGGCAACCGAGGAGGTGCTCGGCCCGGTCGCTGACGGCAACGCCGCCGACATGGAGGCCGCCGTCGCCGCCGCCCGCCGGGCGTTCGACTCGACGACGTGGGCCACCGACCACGCCCTCCGAGCCGCGTGCCTGCGGCAGCTGCAACAGGCGCTCGAGTCCGAGCGTGAGGAGCTGCGGTCCGAGCTCGTCGCCGAGGTGGGCTGCCCCGTCCTCGCCACCTACGGGCCCCAGCTCGACAGCCCGCTCGCCGAGGCGCTGCTGTGGCCGGCCGACGCCATCGCGACGTTCCCGTGGTCGAGGAAGCTCCCGCCCAAGGACCCCTTCGGCCTGGGCATGACCGAGCGCGAGGTGTGGAAGGAGCCGGTGGGCGTCGTCGGCGTGATCGTGCCCTGGAACTTCCCCACCGAGATCACGCTCAACAAGCTCGGGCCCGTGCTGGCCATGGGCAACACGTGCATCATCAAGCCGGCGCCGGACACGCCGTTCAACGCCACGCGCCTCGGCCGCCTCGTGGCCGAGCACACCGACATCCCGCCCGGCGTCGTCAACGTCGTGACGTCGCAGGACCACCTCACCGGCGAAGTGCTCACGACGTCGCCCGACGTCGACATGGTGGCCTTCACGGGCTCGACAGTGACCGGACGCCGCATCATGGAAGCCGGGTCGGCGACGATGAAGCGTGTCTTCCTCGAGTGCGGCGGCAAGTCCGTGAACCTGGTCCTCGACGACGTCGACGTCGCCGCCGCAGCGGCGAGCGCCGGGGGCATGTGCTTCCACGCCGGCCAGGGCTGTGCGATCACGACGCGGATGCTCGTTCCCAACAGCCACTACGACGAGGCCGTCGAGAGCGCGCGAGCGGCGTTCGAAGGCGTCACCTACGGCGACCCGACCGACGCGTCGAACCTCATGGGACCGCTGATCTCCGAGAAGCAGCGCCAGCGTGTGCTCGGCTACATCGAGTCCGGCAATGAGCAGGGCGCGACGCTGGTCATCGGCGGCGGCATCCCGAGTCACCTCGACAAGGGCTTCTTCGTCGAGCCCACGCTGTTCGCCAACGTCGACAACTCGATGAAGATCGCCCAAGAGGAGATCTTCGGTCCCGTGCTCGTCATCATCGGCTACGACGACGAGGACGACGCCGTCGCGATCGCCAACGACAGCGTGTACGGCTTGTCGGGGATGATCACGTCAAAGGACCTCGACCGGGCCAAGCGGGTCGCCAGTCGCATCCGCACGGGCACGCTCTCTCTCAACGGCGGCGTCTGGTACGGCGCCGACGCACCCTTCGGGGGCTACAAGCAGTCGGGACTCGGCCGCCAGTGCGGAATCGAGGGCCTCGATATCTTCACCGAGACCAAGACGGTCGGCTGGCCCGTCCAGGGTTAATTGCCGCCTCGTGCGGACACTTGATCAGGCTCCGCTCGTCGAGCTGGGGGACGTCGAGGTCACCCTCAATCCTTCTGGTCTGTTCGACGAGCTCCGCGCCCAGTCGTGGTTGGTGCGGAGCGCCTTTGGCGGCGTGGTCATCGGCCGCGCCCAGGTGCAGGCGCTTCTCGCCGACCGACGCTTGCGGAGCCCGGTGACGCAGTTCATCGAGATGCAGGGCGTCACCGACGGCCTGGTCCACGACCGAATGTGCCGGACACCGCTCGCCATCGACGGCGACGACCACACGAGGGTCCGCAACCTCGTGCGAGGAGCCTTCACGCCCAAGGCCGTCGACCGGCACCGTCCGCTCATGCGCGCCATTCTCGAAGCACTTGTCGAGGCGGTTGCACAGCAGGGCCGGTGCGAGTTCATGGCCGCCGTCTCCGAGCACTACCCGATCCAGGTCATGTGCCATGTGCTCGGCGTGCCGGTCGAGGACCACGAAGACTTCGCCCGCTGGATCAATGCGATTGCATGGTCGCTGTCGATCGAGTTGGTGGCCCACCGCGAAGAGGCCGAGTGGGGCATGAAGGAACTGGATGACTACACGAGCGGCCTGATCGCCGACCGCCGAGCCCATCCACGC
>JAFAUA010000242.1 GCA_019243595.1 Acidimicrobiia bacterium | reverse complement strand
CGACGACGGCCGCTTCGAGCGCGTGACGAGCTTCGCCGGGCGCCCCGCAGCCGAGGACGATGGCGAGGACGTCGACGCTGATGTCGTGGCCGAGGCCGACGAGCGTGCCGAGTCGTCTCCGGTCGAAGGCTGGCTGTAGTTCTAGGTGAGTGCCGAAGAAGTGCTCTTCGGCAGAGTCGGATTCGAGCCCGTGGAACACCGCGCTGGGGTTCGAAATACGGGCGCGGCAATGTGATCAGCCACCCTGGAGCGCTCCCAAGTCGACATCGAGCGTAAAGAGGCGCTTGACGTTGAGCACCCCGGCGATCAGGCGCTGTTGGAGCAGGACCTTGCGCGTTCCCCGGTAGCGGGCCTTGCCCATCCCGTGCCGCTTGCCCTCACCGAACTTCCGCTCGATGAGAGCTCGTCGTCGGAGCTTGCGACGCGTCGCCGCCCGGTGCTGTGCAGCTCGGGCAGCCTGCAGCCGGGCCTCGTGGAAGTTGAGCTTGATCCTCCGGCCGTGAGCGCTGGTGGTGCAGGCGGGACGCAGCGGACACCGAGCGCAGACCTCGTCGGCGAACTTCAGCTCCGTGACCCGCCGACCCTTGTGGTCACGAACGATGCCGGTGGCCGTGGTGGTGTGGCCTGCCGGACACGTCGCGGAGGGAACGTCGGGATCGATCGTGAAGTCGTCTTTGGTGAACCGGCCGGTGGGGCTGGGAGGCGGCGTCTTTGCGGTAACGGTCGCGCCCGTTTGCTCCACCGTCTCCCGCGTATCGCCGTCGCCGTAGGCGGCGTCGCCAAGCACCTCCCGCACCGGGACTCCCGCTGCCTTGGCGTCGCCCACCAACGGTGCTGCCTCAGGTCCGTCGGGCCGGTTTGCCGGCGTCACCCGCACGCCGAGCACGAGCTCGGTGCCGTGATCGGTGACGACGTGGCTCTTGTAGCCGTCGACGCGTTGGGAGACGGTCTTGCGGCCGTGGCGCATCTCGGGGTCGACCACCGAGCAGACCCGGTCCTTGGCCACGCCCTGGCGGATCTGGGGGCCCGAACCGTCGGGGGGATCGGTGTCGACGTCCTGGTCGATGACCCGAGCCAACAGCTCACGCGCCTCGGCAAGATCCTCCTCGCCAGCGGTGGCGTCGAGCAGCGCCCGACCCAGCCCCACCAGCTCGCCCAGATGCGCCCGACGCGCCCCGGGGTCAGCCCAATCGATGCGCACCTTGTTGCGGCAGAGGCGGTTGATCGTCCGCCGCAGGCGCTTGACGAGCCGGTCCCCGGCGGCGTCGCCCAGACGGGTCATCGCCTGGCGCAGAAGCGTGAAAGTGTCGGCCACCGCAGCGGCGCCCATCACTCCGGTGGAGTCGACGATCGCCAGCACCTTCTTGCCGAACAGGCCCGCCTCCACCGCCCGCTCGATGGTCGAACGCAGCACGCGCTCGTCGGCGTCGTTGACCAGCAGGCGGCTGCGGAACACCGACAGGGTGGTGTGGTGGAACGGAATGTCGTCGGCGTCGAGGCCAAGGGCCCGCTTCCAGTCCAGGTCCTTGGCCGCCCGCCGGGCCGCCTCCCGGTCGCTCACGTCGTCGCGCAGTTGCAAGAGCACGGTCTTCATCAAGAGCGACGGCGGGATCGACGGGCGACCCCAACCGTCGGCGTAGCAGTCGGCGAAGTCCCCGTCGGAGATGATGGCGTCGCCGTGGGTCGCCAGCTTGGCGTAGAACGACGACTCGTCGCCCTCGAACAGCTTTTCCAGCAGCGAATCCACCCCGAGGAGGCTCCCTTGGCGGTCAACCGTCCCCAGCATCTTGGCTCCTCGATCGCATGCGGCGAGCATGACGACTCGGAGCTCAGATCGCGAGCACCCTCAGCTACCTGCGTGCCGACTTTTTCGGCACTCACCTAGGACGCGCGCACGAGCGCCGGGAGAACCTCGCTGATTGAGCCACGCAGCACGGCATCGGCGATGGGGTCGAACGGCGTGGGTTCGGCGTTGACGATGATCAAGGCGGCGCCCGATTCCTTGGCGATCGGCACCATGCCCGCGGCCGGATAGACGCCCAGGCTCGACCCGACGGCGAGCAACAGGTCGCACGTCTCGGCCGCCAGCTGGGCCCGCA
>JAFAUA010000434.1 GCA_019243595.1 Acidimicrobiia bacterium | reverse complement strand
CGCCCACACCTTCGGCGTCGCACCCGGCGCCGCCAGGTTCGCGAACGGCTGCGCCCGTGCGGGCTGCGCCCTGGCCACCGCGTGACCGGTCGGAACGGAGGCGTCACCCCCGCCGCCGCCGCTCGAGGCGTACCGGCCGCCGCCACTGCTCACGCGCGGCTGCAACAGCGGTGTCGGGTCTTGGGGCCCGACGTCGATCGTCGTCGTCGGCCCCTGCGTGTCGGTCGCCGCTCCGTCGGGAGCGGGCGCAACCGTGGTCGACGCGGTGTTGTTCTGCGTCGCCAGCTTGGCGTCCTCGCTGTGCGCCTTGCTACAGGCGGCTAATCCGGCACCGAGGAGCAGGACGCAAACAGCAGAGACAACTCGAGAAGACACCCGTCGCACATGTTCCCGTTCGACCCCGGACCGTAACCTTCCTGCCTAATTGACCCACTCTCAGCGGTTGTTCAGTCGTCAGGCGTCAGGCAACGGCCGGTGCGGGGAACGCGAACGGCACCCACTGCGGCAGGCCGACGCCTATTTGATGGGTACGACCATCGCCAGGCAGAACACCTTCGTCCAGGTGTTGTCGAAGATCGACAGGTGGACCGAGAAGACCGACCCTGCGGGTATCGAGTCCGACACGGTGAACGTGTCGCTGCTCGTGTACGGCCCGGCCCTGATCACACGGGCATCGAACGGCGTCGGGATCCTGCCGAGCCCCCGAGGGGCGACGACCCGGATCTCCCGGCGGACCACGATGTCCCTACTGACGTTGTAAGCCCACTGCAGGGTCTCGGGCTGGCCCCGTTGCGGCGGCCACACCGACGCGTCGAACTTCGTCACGACGATCGGATCGCTGGCGGTGCCGCAGTTCTTCCAGGGAACCGGCACCGCCTCGGCCGCGCCCGAGAACGAGAGCGACGCCAGGGACGCAGCGACCATCGCGACCGCTGCCATTCGGAACACGGGACGCAGATGTCTTCGCGACGTGCACCGATTATCGCAGACGAGTCATCGTGGCCGGGCTCAGAAGACAAATGGGACGAGCATCCGGGTACTGCGCTTGTACGCCGGATAGCTGTCAGGGAGCCTCTTCACGAGGTAGCGCTCCTCCATGGACGCGCTGTACACGAAGTACGTCGCCGCCAAGCCGACGGCGATGAGCCAGTACCAATTCACCGCCACGGCAGTGCCCACCATGGCAAGGATGATCCCGGAGTAGATGGGGTGGCGGATTGTCCCGTACGGCCCGGTCGTCACGAGCTCGGGGTCGACCTTCTCGGACATCGGCGATCCCCAGTTGCGACCGAGATGCACGCGTGCCCAGACGGCGAGCGCCAATCCTGACACGAAGAGGGCGAGCCCGATTCCCTCGAGCGCCGGGTCGTCGGTGATCCCCTGGCCCTTGAACGCCTTCGCCCGCACGAGCACCACGATGACGAACGCCAGCACAACCCTGATGCCCGCAGCCCGGCCCCAATTGATCCGTCCCCGCTTGGTGCCAGCGGCGGCGAGGAGCCAGCCGATCCAAAACACGGCCCACCCGACAGCGATGATCGCGGCGACGACGTGCACCACTCCATCCTCTCGCCCGCCGCCGCGCTCGGGACTTCACCCCCGCATCAGGCTCAGCACTCGTTCGGGGCCGCACATATCGATGCCTCCGAGTCCTCTGCCTCGGAGTGTTTGCGCGATCAGCGGGCTATTCCACCGGCGATCGCGCAAGCACTTGTTGCGACGGCTAGGCCGGCGTCGGCGAAGGGAACTTGACGTACTCGTCGATGAGGAGGCGGCCGAGTTCGGCGTCGAGTGGGCGGTCGTCCGCTGCGATCAGCCGACCGCGGGTGACGAGGTCGTCGACGAGGGTGGTGAGGATCGTGTCGAGCGACAGGTCGTCGGTGTTGGTGCGCCAGGCGTCACGCTCCGCCTCGTCGGTGAAGCAGTAGGCCTTCCACGAGATCGACAGGCGGATCTCGTCCTCGTCGTAGGTGCCGATGACGTCGTCGCCGTCCCGCACCGTCCAGGATCCGTCACCCTCGCAGAACAGGCGCATGCCGTGACGGATACGGGCGAGGTCCTTCTCGTCGCCGAGAACCCGGTCGACGCCGTGGAACACGCTGTCGGTGTCGAGCACCACGGCGGTGTTGTGGCAGGGCGCGTACGTCGCCGCCTCACCGGCCGCGCCGTCGGGGTAGTAGGCCAGCTCGCCGCCGCGGCCACCGCCGAAGTACGAGATGCCCGTGGCGATCGGCATGCGCCAACGATCGAACAGGCCGCTGTGGTGCATCACGACGAGCAGCCACTCGGGCGTGACCTTCCGGTTGGCGCCGCGGAACTCGGGCACGTCGGTGTGGGTGGCGAGCTCCTGGCCCGGCAGCATGATGTTGGCGTAGCCGATTGCCGGCTCGATGACCTCACGCCCGTGCAGGCGGCGAGCGGCGTCGAGCAGGTTCTCGTTGTGCATGAACAGCTCGATGCCCGGGGCCGCGACCTCGTCTCCGTACGCGTACGTTTCGCGGAAGTAGTTGGTGCGCGCCGCCATCAGGCCACGGTCGGCGTCCTTGCGGCCGAAGCGGCCGCCGGTGCGCACGAAGTTGACCGCCGCGTCGTAGCGCTGGGCTAGCTCCGGCGCGAACGCCGTCGGATACCCCTCGTTGCTGTAC
>JAFAUA010000388.1 GCA_019243595.1 Acidimicrobiia bacterium | reverse complement strand
CGAGGTCGAGGCACCGGTGCACACGAGGGTCGTGCGCTTGTTCATCCCCCGGGGCGGGTGAGGCGCGGCATCGTCGGCGACGGAATCTGCGGGCGCGGATGACTGATGCAGATGTTGGTCACCCCGGTCGTGCAGATGCTGAGGTCGCCGTCGTTGTGCCAATGCCTGGCCGCGAACGGCTGCCCACCAGCATCGAACGCGACGATCGTGCGGGCTGACGAGCCGGCGCGCGGGGCAGCGGCCGGGCGCGCCTTCGGCGGTGTCGAGGAGCGCGACACAACGGGCGGCGCCGCTGTTGATGTGGAGCGTGTCCGTGCGGGCTGACGGGCGGGGACGGGCAGCACGCCGGTGGCGTGAGGGTCGGCGAGGGGGCGTCGCGGTTCGTCCGGCCGCGCTGGCATGGTGAGGGGACCGAGGAGGAGGGTTGCACAGACGACTGGAGCGGCGACAAGAGCGGGCTTGGCTGCCGATGGAAGCCTCTTCGGCAGGCGGCGTAGGAAGGCGATGCCGGCCGCCATGCCGTCGACGAGCGCTGCCAGGCGGGCACGCAGACGATGACGGCGTACGGCCAGACGCACCGCCTCTTGACGAGAAGCGGCCGGGGTGGCGTTGAAGAGCAAGCGTCGCTCTTCCTCGGAGAGCTCTGCCATACCTGCCACCAGGCGACTGAGGGCGATCCGCCGTTCGCCGGTGATCGCCGTATCAGCCGAATCCGCGGCATCCGGCGGGGGCAGCGGACTAAGGTGCCGACGACGCCGGAGGCCGTCGACGTGGAGGTTCAGAGCGACGCGGCAACACCACCGGCCGAAGTGCTCCTCGGAGACGAACCGATCGGGTCGGCGTAGGGCGCGAACAGCCACGTCTTGGAGGACATCGTCGGCATCAGCGCGCTGCACGCCCCGGGCTGCTAGCGCAGCCGCGGCCCGAGCGCGCGCCGCCGGCCATGCGGCGTCGAAGTCGACGGCCGGCCTGGCGTCGCCGCATTCCTCGGTGCGCTCTCGCAGTGCCACCCCACAGAGAAGATTCGCCGTGTAATCACCGGCCTCCTCGTTCGTAAGAGGGCCAACTCAGCCCAACGAGGAGGTCCTCCATGCTCCCTACCCGTCGTTTGCTCGCCAGCCTCGGCGTCGTCGCGGTCGCTGTGCTCAGCTCGCTTATCGGCCCCACGCAGGCCCACGCCGGGGAGTGCTATCAGGTCCAGGCCGGCCCGCAGTCGGTGACCGTCTGCACGTGACGCCGACGCCGTGAGCAGGGTCGAGCGGCAGGCGACGCTGCGCGCCGATATCGAGTCGTGCATCAGAGAGGGGGCCTTCGCGCTCGCCTACCAGCCGATCGTCTATCTCGACACCGGCGCGGTCGTGGGGTTTGAAGCACTCTGCCGCTTCGACGACGGCGCCTCGCCGGAGCGGCGGTTCCAGCAATCCGAGCGTCTGGGGTTGGCCGCTGACCTCGATCTGGCCATCATCGAACGGGCTCTCGGGGAAGTCGCAGCCATTCCCGAGGGCGACGTTTCGGTCAACCTGTCCGCCTCAACCATCCTGGACGACCGGCTTTGCGACCTGCTGGTGGACGACGTCGGCAGAGAGCGGCTGGTTATCGAGGTCACCGAGCACGCCCGCATTCCCGACTACGAGAAGGCCCAGCACCAGCTCGACGTGCTTCGGAAGAGCGGCATCCGCGTGGCAGTCGACGACGCCGGTGCCGGCTACTCGACCTTCCAGCACATCCTCAGCTTGCGTCCCGACCTGATCAAGATGGACCGGTCGATCACCCACGACATCGACTCAGACAGTGCCCGCCGGGCCCTCGCGGCCGCCCTCGTGCTCTTCGGCGCCGACATCGGGGCCACGATTGTCGCCGAGGGCGTTGAGACCTCGAGGGAGATCGCGGCCCTGATCCGTGCTGGGATCCACCGGGCCCAAGGCTTCGCCGTCGGTCTTCCGGCGATGCTGCCGCTCCCATCCCTGAACTACGAGCCAGCGGGAACCGAGGACGAGGCGAACGCCCGGCGCGTCCGGGCCCGGACCCGGGTACAGGCTGCTATGGCGAGCGTGCGGTCGGCGGAGCGAGAACTCGACACGACCGTGGCCTCGGCTAGGGAGACAGGCGTGAGCTGGGACGAGTTGGCGGACATCTTGGGGATTACCCGCCAGGGCGTGTCTAAGCGTTATCGCCAGCGACGGTAAGCGAAGACCTCATCTCTCGATGGGCTCGGCCGGCTTGGGCGAGCGTGGCGAAGAACGCGATGGTCATCGCGATCCCGGGCGCCGGGTCAGGCGTGTAACCGCCAGTCACAGGAGATCTTGGAGGCCAACTCGTTCCTCGCCGGCCGGTCGAGATTCCGCCCGACGCGCGTGCGCGGGTGATCGCCATCCCGCGTTGTGTCAGGACGGCGCAGTCACCGCTATTCAGTTATTCAGGTGACAGGTCCCAATGAGGGCGGGGCGGGGTTCGAGTTGAGGTGGATCAGTGTCGTTCTCGGCCGGCCAAGGTCGAATCGGCCTCACGGAGCTGTTCTCCGAAGACGCCATCAATGCTGCGCTGGCCCGGTTGGATGAACTCGCGTCCCCGGCGACCCCGGACGAGCAGCCGTTGTCGACTGGGCTCGTTCCGAGAGCGCCGCGCGGAGCGTCTCCGAATAGCAGTTTCATGACGCGAGCCGAGCGCCACATAACGCCGGGCGACGGTCCCGGGCAATACCATCCCCGAACATCGTCGGCAGTGGACCGTTCTTGATGGCCGACATCCGGGCAGCGCTTGTTCCTGCGAGCGCGACAGATCGCTCGGGTCGCCGGTCGGTGGCGATTGGTGACTACAGAAGACGCGTCCGCGGCGTCGGTGTTCTGGCGGCGCGCTCTGACTTGATGATGAAGCGCGGAGCGGCAGTTCCGTCGGGATTTACGTTTTCGTCTGCAATCTCCCCGGCCATTTCAAGGCGGGCATGTACCAGGTCGTGACGGTCAAGTAGCCGAGCTCAACCGCGACGTCCTCCCGGCCCCTCCCCGGTGGTCCGCGGCCGTTCCCGCGAGCGCGCCCGCTCGCGAAGCGGCTCGCACTGAATAGAACAGCGCTTGGCTCAATTCCCTTCACGGCTGTTCGAGGCGCTTTACCTGTCCGCGTGCGGGTCGGACCCGCGTCGTCGACCAACCCAGCTAGTAGGGAGTCGCTCGCCGCGTTGCCCATGGTGGGCCCTGCATGTCGGTGTCACGGATGAGCATCGAAATGCGCTGGCGAGACACACCGAAGATCTCGGCGATCCTGTCCATGGTCACCCCTTGGTTGTGCAGCGCTCGCGCCTGAGCCCGACGGAGGCGCCCCCCAGCGAGCACGAGGGCACTGAGGTTCTTGTTCACCGCCTCGAGCACAGTCGCCCCGTCGGCGGCCAAAACCTCCTCGACGGGACCTTGCTGGCCAACCTTGGCTGCCATTGCTGTCGCCCGGGTGATTGCCGAGTCCGTGCGCTCCGCGTTCGCTTGAAGCGCTTCGATCAGCTGCATGAGTGCCACCGACAGTTCGTCGGATCCCGCAGTTCCCATCTCCTCGAGGTCCTCCGGTACCGCCGGGACGTCACGCATGCATTGAGTGTCGGCGCGGCCGGTGTCCGGGTTGAGGCTGTTCAGATGCATTCGCGCGCCCTGGGCGATGACAGAAATAGCCCTTGCCGCTACTCAAGTTGCGCGCGGCCATCTCCGAGGCTCAGTGGAGAAGAGCGCCAGGGGGTGCTCGAGACAGGGGAAGTCGCCATGAACGACACGCCGCGGTTCAGCACCACCCAGAAGGTGCTCCTCTCGGCAGCGGCACTCGGACTCGCAGGGGCGATGGCCGGCCTCGGCACGTTTGCCACCTTCACGTCCTCGACCAGCGCTTCGCAGAACGTCGCCAGCGGCACGGTCACCATCGCTCTGGGTGCGACAGGCGCCCAGACCAACCGGCTGACCGTCGCAGCCTCGAACATCGCGGCGGGCGACACCATCCAGCGCTCGGTCGACCTCATCGACTCGGGCTCGATCGACCTCGCCTCGGTCGCCCTGACCACGACAGCGACCACGTCATCGCTGCTGGACACCGATACCACCAACGGGCTGCAGATGGTGATCGACCGGTGCTCGGTGGCCTGGACCGAATCGGGTCCCCCCTACACCTACACATGCGGCGGCACGACCTCATCGGTCGTCGCCTCCCGTGCGGTGATCGGGGCAAGCATCGCCATGTCGAACCTGACGTCGACCACCCATGGCAACACTGACCACCTGCGCGTCACGCTCACGCTGCCGGCCGGCGCTCCCAACACGTTGCAGAACCAGTCCTCCACGATCCAGTACACCTTCGCCGGTACCCAGCGCAACGCGACGAGCCAGTAACTCCATTCACCGGTAGGTCATCCATATGCGTCACACGATCGCGAGGGTCGCCACCACGGCGGCCCTCGTGGCGTTCCTGCTCTCGGTGCTCGCGCTGGTCCTGATCGGCCTGGGCCCGCTGAGCGGCCGCTATCGCCTGCTCACCGTCCTGTCCGGCAGCATGCGCCCGACCGCGCCCCAGGGCTCGGTGGTCGTCGAGACGCCCATGCCGTTGTCGACGGTCCGCGTGGGCGACGTCATCAGCTATCACATCCCGGTCGGCGACCACCGGGTCGTCACCCACCGCATCGTCGAGATTCGCAGCCGGGGCGCGTCGCCGGTCGTGGTGACCAAAGGCGACGCCAACCGCGCGCCCGACCCCTGGGTCGCCACGCTCCACGGCGAGGTGGCGTGGAGGATGCGCTTTGCCGTTCCCGGTCTGGGCTGGACCATCCGCGCCCTTCGCAGCCCGCTGCTGCATCGGATCACGACCCTGGGTGTCCCGCTCCTGCTCGCCGCTGTGTGGATCGGCGCCATCTGGCGCCCCCGGCCGGCTTCGGACCGTCGGCCCGGGCGGGAACTGCCCCACACCTGATCCGATGACCCGTCGGATCGCGCTCGCAGTGGCCGTACTTACCACGGCGGCTGCGCTGGGCGTGGGCACGTCATGGGCGCTGTTCACGGGCAGCACCTCGGCTTCGACCACGCTGTCGAGCGCCTTGCTTGCGGCCCCCACCTCTCTCACGGCCACCGGCACCCCCACAGCCTCGTTGTCATGGACGGCGACCACCTCGTCGTGGGCTACGGGGACGCGGGTGTTCCG
>JAFAUA010000386.1 GCA_019243595.1 Acidimicrobiia bacterium | reverse complement strand
CGAGGTCCTGCCCGGCGGGCGTCTTCACGCCCATGCCGGTGATGACGACTCGCGTGCGCTCCGATCGAGCGCTCACGGCGTCGGCGCTCCGAGCTTCCCGAGCAGGAGGTCGAGGGCGTTGCCGACGGTGTTGATGCCGTCGAGCTCCTCCTCGGGGATGCTCACGTCAAACCGCTCCTCGAGTGCCATCACCAGCTCGACCAGGTCGAGGCTGTCGGCGTCGAGGTCGGCGAAGAAGCGAGCCTCTTCGGTCACCGCGTCGCGGTCGACACCGAGCACCGTGACGGTTGCGTCACGCACCTGCTCGAACACCTCATTGCGATCCATGGACTGTCTCCTCTCTCTTGCACATCTGTTGGGACTTCAGCGGCCCATGCCCAGGCCGCCGTCGACGGGCAGCACCGCGCCGGTGACGTAAGCGGCTGCGTCCGAGCACAGGAAGGCGACGGCCGCCGCCACCTCGTCGACGGTGCCGAACCGGCCGAGCGGCACCTGGGCGGCGAGCTCCGAGCGGCGTGCGTCAGGCAGGCCGTCGGTCATGGCCGTGGCTATGGGGCCGGGCTCGACGACGTTCGCGGTGACGTTGCGCGAGGCCAGCTCGCGTGCGACCGACCGGACCAGGCCGACGAGGCCGGCCTTGGCCGCCGCGTAGTTCGCCTGACCGGCCGATCCCGAGGAGCCGGCGACCGAGGACACGGCGACGATGCGACCCCAACGGGCGCGCATCATGCCGGCGACGGCCCGCCGCACGGTGGCGAAGGTGCCGTCCAGGTTGGTGCGGACGACGCCATCCCACTGGGTGTCACTCATGCGGACGATGAGGCCGTCGGCAGTCACGCCGGCGTTGGCGACCAGCACCTCGACCGGACCCCACGTCTCCTCGACCTTGGCGAAGGCAGCGTCGACCGACTCGGGATCGCGCACGTCGGCCCGCACCGCCAGGCCGCCGCCACAAATGCGGTCAAGGTCGGCAACGACATCGTCGGCCCCGTCTTGATCCTTTGAATAGGTGACGGCGACGCGGTGCCCGTCGCGCGCCAACGCCATCGCGGTCGCGGCGCCGATGCCGCGCGAACCACCGGTGACCAGGGCAACCCGTCCGCCCATCACGCACCTCCCCAACGAAGAACGGCGCTGGCCCACGCCATGCCCGCGCCGAAACCCGACAGCAGGACGACGTCGCCGTCGACAAGACGCCCACCCTCGGCGGCCTCGGCCAAGGCGATCGGCACCGACGCGGCAGACGTGTTGCCGTAGCGCTCGAGGTTCACCATCGTCTTGGCCGCCGGGATCCCGAGCTGGGTGGCCGCCATGCTGATGATCCGAGCGTTGGCTTGGTGGGGGACGAAGAGGTCAACGTCGTCGGCGTCGCGACCGGCGGCGCGCAGGACGTTGCCGGCCGATGCGATCACGGCGCGCACCGCCCGCCGGAACACCTCCTGGCCCTCCATCTGGATGTACTGCTCGCCGGGCGGGACAGCCAGGATGTGCGAGGCCGAGCCGTCGCAGCCCAAGTCCCACGACTGCAGTCCGTAGCCGGGTTCGCAGGGACGCAGGACGACAGCCGCGGCGCCGTCGCCGAAGAGGGGAACGGTCCCGCGATCGTCGGGGTCGACGATGCGTGTGAGCGTCTCGGACCCGACGATGACGACAGCACCGAGGTTGCCGGCGTCCAGCAGGGTGGCGCCGACGACGAGGGCGTGCACGAACCCTGCACACGCGGCACCGACATCGAAGGCGCCACAGCGCAGACCGAGACCGTCGTGCACGAGGGCGGACGTCTGGGGCAGGGCCTGGTCGGGCGTGGTGGTCGCCACGATGAGCAGGTCGACGTCGTCGGGGACGAGGCCGGCGTCCTTGATCGCCGCGGCCGAGGCCTCGACGGCCAGACTGCTGCTCGTCTCCGCCGGCGCCGCTACTCGGCGCTCGCGGATGCCGGTGCGGGCCACGATCCACTCGTCGGATGTGTCGAGGCGCGCTTCGAGGTCGGCGTTGGTCAGCCGGGCTTCGGGGATGGCGGTCCCGAGGCCCGTGATGGTGGCGGCCGTCACCGGGCGGCTGGCTCCGTCGTTCGCAGCCAGGCCACCGGTTCGCCTTCGCGCACGCGCTCGCCGGTCAGGGCGAGGATGCCCATGAGGAAGCCGGTGAACGGACTCTCGACCTGTATCGCGCCCCCGGGACCGTCGACCGTTCCGACGCACTGACCGCAACGCACGATCTCGCCTTCAGTGGTGACCGTCTGCGGCGGCAGAGCGGTGAACGTTCCAGTCGCAGGGGACACCACGACGCGCTCAAGGACGTCGAGGTGCTCGCCGGGAAGGACCACCTCGGTCATCGGCGTCACGCTGGCACCGACACGAGCTCGGTGGCCACGTCGGGCCTGGCCTTGCGGGCCAGCCCGGTCAGCACCTTGCCGGGGCCGACCTCGATCAAGGTGTGGGCGCCCAGGTCGACGAGCGTGTCGAGGGAGCGGCGCCAGAGCACGGGCCGCACCAGGTGCTGGACGAGGCGGGTTCGCCAGCCGTCGGTGTCGCGGCACACCGTGGCGTCGGCGTTGGAGACGATCGGCGTCGATGGGGCCTGCATGGGGACGTCCTCGAGCGCCTGCACGAATGCGTCAGCCGCCGTCTGCATGAGCGGCGTGTGGAAGGCCCCGTCGACCTCGAGACGTACGACCTTGCGCACCCCCAGGGCACGAGCCGCGCCGCTCGCTTCCTCCAGACCATCCTCGGTCCCGGCTATTACGACCTGACCGGGGGCGTTGTCATTCGCCACCCAGCAGCCGTCCGGCGCCATGGCACACGCGGCTTCGGCCTGCATCGCGTCGGCACCGAGTAGGGCAGCCATGCCGCCGCCCGTTGAATCGGCCGCGGACTGGGTGAGCTCGCCGCGCCGGGCGACGAGGCGGACCGCGTCGTCGAAGTCGAGGACGCCGGCCGCGGTCAGCGCCGTCAGCTGACCCAGGGAGTGGCCGGCGAAGGCGGTGATCTCACCGAGCTTCTCCCGTGTCGACTCCCAGGCGAGGAGCGACGTGATGAACACCGCCAGCTGCGCTTCACGTGTGTGACGGAGCCGCGACGGGTCCGTGTCGAGAAGGAGAGGGGCGACCTCCTGGTCCAGCACCTCCTCGGCGCGTGTGACCAATGTCCACTGTGGTGTGTCTTGCCAGGGCGCGCCCATGCCCGAAGACTGAGACCCCTGGCCAGGGAACGTGACAGCGATGCCCACCCGCGCTCCTTCCGCCCAATAGCGAATAGGGATTGGGACCTGGCGGCCCTCCGAATGGTTACACAAAAATATGAACCGTTCATCTAGACTGTATAACCGTTCGATGAACTGAGGAGGTCGGCGTGAAGGAGTTCCGGGTGCAGGAGCTGGCCCGGCAGGGGGGGATCACGGTGGAGCTGCTGCGCTCCTACCAGTCGAAAGGCCTTCTGCCGCCGCCCCGCCACGAGGGGCGCG
Organism: Acidimicrobiia bacterium; assembly: GCA_019243595.1. Lineage (GTDB taxonomy): Bacteria > Actinomycetota > Acidimicrobiia > Acidimicrobiales > AC-14 > CADDZP01. The sequence continues at coordinate 154 of JAFAUA010000386.1, read as the reverse complement.
TCGCCTGGTACGGACCAAGGCATCTGGAGCGTCTCAGGCTGATCCGCGACCTGAAGGACCGGGGTTACTCGCTGCGCATGATCGAGCGGGCGGTCGAGCGCGGGGCCGAACACGTCGAGGACTCGGCGGTCGCCGGGGTCGAGGTGCCCGAGGA
>JAFAUA010000336.1 GCA_019243595.1 Acidimicrobiia bacterium | reverse complement strand
GTCGGCCCTGCAGGCGGCCGGCCTTCCCGATGGGGTCCTGGCCTTTCTGCCCGGCGCCGGCGAAGAAGTCGGCGCCTACCTGGTCGAGCATCCCGAGGTGTCAGTGATCGCCTTCACCGGGTCCAAGGCCGTCGGGCTTGGCATCGTTGAGGCGGCCGGTGTGCACCGCAGCGGCCAGCGCCACGTCAAGCGCGTCATCGCCGAGATGGGTGGCAAGAACGCCATCGTGGTCGATGCCGACGCCGACCTCGACCAGGCCGTGCCGGCCATCGCGTACTCGGCGTTCGGCTACGCCGGGCAGAAGTGCTCGGCGTGCTCACGGCTGATCGTCGTGGATGCGGTCGCCGACGATCTGCTGCGCCGCCTGGTCGGGGCAACCCGGTCGCTGCGAGTCGGGCACCCGCGTGAGATGGGCACCCAAGTCGGCCCGCTGATCGATGCCGACGCCCACAAGCGGGTGCTTTCCTACGTCGACCTGGCCGAGCGCGAGGGAACGGTGCTGTTCCACCAGGACGACGTGCCTTCGACCGGCTTCTATGTCGGGCCGACGATCGTCACCGACGTGTCAGCACGGTCGCGTCTGGCCACCGAGGAGATCTTCGGGCCGGTGCTCGCCGTGTTGCGGGCGTCGACGTTCGAACAGGCGCTGGCCCTGGCCAACGACACCGACTACGCCCTCACCGCCGGTGTGCTCTCACGCTCGCCCGCCCACATCTCGCAGGCGGCCGCCGAGCTGCGCGCCGGCAACGTGTACGTGAACCGCACCACGACAGGCGCCGTCGTCGGCCGCCAGCCCTTCGGCGGCTACGGGCTCTCGGGGGTCGGCTCCAAGGTCGGCGGGCCCGACTACCTGTTGCAGTTCGTCGACCCCCGCGTCGTGACCGAGAACACGCTGCGCCAGGGGTTCGCACCGGGCGAATAGAGAAGTTTGCGGGGCCGTCAACTCGCTCTCACCCCGCAGTCACCGTCCCTGCACCTGCCCTCCGTACGTTCGGTCCTGCTTCCCCCGAAAGGAGCTTTGGTGATGAGCACCAAGCAGGCCGAACTCTCGACCAACGGTCACGTGGACGTGGCCCACATGCTCGACCAGGCGATGCTGGCAAGCATGGGTCTCGCCAATCAGGGCGTCAACCTGATTCGTGAGGCGACGGTCGGCGTCGTCAACGTCGCCGACACCTTCGTGGAGGGCACGCTCGACGTGGCCTCGTCGTGGGGCAAGAACACCCCGATGGAGCCCCTGACCGACGGCCCCGTCAACGTGCTGCGCAAGACCTGGCAGGTGGGTCGGGACACGACCAGCCGCCTGCTCGTCGGCGCCTAGAGCTAGAGCTTCATCGGATCCGGCGTGGGCCGGCGCCTTCGCGTTCTGCTCGCCGACGACGAGGTCGACAGCAGGCAGACGGCACGGTTTCTACTCGAGCAGGACGGCCGGTTCGACATCGTCGGCGAAGCGTCCGACGGCGAAGAGTGCGTCAGGGCTGCCTACGACCTGCAGCCCGACGCCGTCGTCGTCGACCTCCACATGCCCGCGCTGGACGGCATGGCCGCCATCCCGCTGCTGCGCCGGGGCGTCCCCGGCGCCAGCATCGTTGTGCTCTCCGTCACCAAGGATGCGGCCGTGCGTCGAGAGGCCACCCGCCTCGGCGCCGACACCTACGTCGCCAAAGCCGACATCGACGGCCTCCCCGACGCCGTCGTCGGCTGCTTCGGCGAATAGCAGTTGCCCCGGTTGGGGACACTCCCGCCGTGGCCCTATCTGTACGACCGAAGCATCTCCGCCGCTACAAGGACGTCGTGCGTCTGCTCGTGAAGTACGGGCGGCGTGACATCGTCGCCCAGGCGGGTCTGGACGAGGTGCTCGAGGGCGAGCGCGCAGACAGCGACCTGTCGGACAAGGGCGAGAACCTGGCGCAGGATCTGGAAGCGCTGGGCCCGACGTACGTCAAGCTCGGCCAGCTTCTGTCGACCAGGGCCGACCTTCTGCCGGCGCCCTACATCAAGGCGCTGGCCCGGCTGCAGGACGACGTCGAGCCGTTCTCGGCCGAGGAAGCGGAAGAGGTGTTCTGCACCGCCGTCGGGGCCCGGCCCAAGGACGTCTTCGGAACCTTCGACTACACGCCGATTGCGTCGGCGTCGCTGGGACAGGTCCACCGGGCGACGCTTCGGGACGGCCGGCCCGTCGCCGTCAAGATCCAGCGGCCGGGGATCCGCCAGCAGGTCGTCGAGGACATGGACGCCCTCGAGGAACTGGCCGAGCTGATCGACCACCGCACCGAATGGGGAGAGCGCTTCGGCCTGGCCGCCATGGTCGACCAGTTCCGCCGAAGCCTCATGCGCGAGCTCGACTACCGGCGCGAGGCGCAGAACCTGCTCACGCTGCGCGAGAACCTGGCGTCGTTCGACCGCATCGTCGTTCCCGAACCGATCGTCGACCTCAGTCGTGCGACGGTGCTGACGATGGAGTTCGTCGACGGCCGCAAGATCAACTCGCTGGGGCCGCTGGCGATGACCGACGTCGACGGTCCTGTCCTCGCCGACCAGCTCTTCGGCGCCTATCTCAAGCAGGTGCTCCAGGACGGCTTCTTCCACGCCGACCCGCATCCCGGCAACGTGTACCTCACCGATGGGGGAGACCTCGCCCTGCTCGACCTCGGCATGGTGGCGAGGGTCGACGAGGGGATGCAGGACAGCCTGGTGAAGCTGCTTCTCGCGGTCAGCGAAGGCCGCGGCCCCGACGCCGCCGAGGCGGCGATGGGGCTGGGGGAGATGCTCGAGAGCTTCGAACGGGACCGGTTCTGCCGCGAGGTCGCCGACCTGGTCTCGTCGCATCAGGGCCAGGTCATGCGGGACATCCAGCCCGGTGCGATCGTCGCCGAGCTCACCCGCATCGCCGGCGACGCGGGGCTGCGGCCGGCGCCGGAGCTCACCATGCTCGGCAAGGCCCTGCTCAACCTCGACGACGTTGCGCGGCGCCTCGACCCCGACTTCGACCCCAACGCGGCCATCCAGAGGGACGCGGCGGGGCTTTTGGAGAGCAGGTTCGCCCACGCCATCTCGCCGTCGCACCTGTTCACCGCCGCCCTCGACGCCAAAGAGTTTGCCGAGAAGCTCCCGGGCCGGCTGAACCATCTCCTCGACACCATCGCCGGCGGCGAGATCACCTTCGCGGTCAAGGGCATCGACGAGAAGGAGATCCTCCGCTCGGTCCATCGGTTG
>JAFAUA010000237.1 GCA_019243595.1 Acidimicrobiia bacterium | reverse complement strand
TCGACGCGCGCCGTCACTTCGGAGTGGTGGAGCGGTCGCACGCGATCGGCCTTACCGTGGCCGTGCGGGTCGTCGGGAGATCCACGCAGTCGCCGACGCGTAGACCATCGGTGCCCTCGTACTCGGGGATCGGCGTCGTCGTCGTGGTTTCGTCGGTGCTCGGGGTTTCGTCGTCGCCCGGCGACGGCACGGTGTCACGATTGTGGGTCGGCTGCAGCCTGCTCCTGGGCGATCTGCTGCGGGGGCTCCTTCAGCTCGGTGTCCTGGCTGCACCCGGCGAACGCCAGCGCGAGTGCAACGGCGAGCGTCGTGACGAGCAACCTCACGCCCTGTAGTAAACCGCTTGTATGCACTACCAGGACGAGCAAGTCGAGATCACCAAGGTGGTCGTCGGTCCTATGGACAACAACGTGTTCGTCGTTCGGTGCCGCCAGACCGGCGACGCAGTCATGCTCGACGCCGCCAACGAGCACGACAAGCTGCTCGACCTCTGCAAGCGGCTCAACGTCCGCAAGGTCCTCGAGACGCACGGACACTGGGATCACATCCAGGCCGTCCCCCAGGTGCGCGACGCCGGCTACGAAGTCGGCGTCACCGCCGAGGACGCCAAGATGCTGCCGTCGTACGACTTCGTGCTCGAGGACGACTCGGTCATCGAGGTCGGCGACCTGCGCCTGAAGACCATCCTCACCCCGGGCCACACCCCGGGCTCGATGTGCTTCAAGATCGAGGGCTCGCCCGTTGTCCTCGCCGGCGACACGCTTTTCCCTGGCGGCGCGGGCGCCACCAAGTTCGAAGGCGGCGACTTCCCGACGATCATCCGCTCGATCGAGGATCGCCTGTTCACGCTTCCGCCCGACACGATCGTCATGCCCGGCCACGGCGACGACACCACGATCGGCACCGAGCGCCCCCATCTCCAGGAGTGGATCGACCGCGGCTGGTAGCTCGGGCTCGGGCAAGCCTCACCTCCGCTACGACGAGCGGCCCGAGGACGACACCCCGGTCCACACCACCGACCTCCCGCCCACGCCGCAGCGGGACCGCAACATCCCGGCCCGGGCGTGGATCGAGGCGCCCGACGAGCTGGTGCACCTCGGCGACGACATCGGCGGCCAGGAGGCTCAGTACAAGCGTCGGATCGGCCGGTGGCTGCTGTGGCGTTCGGGGCCGGCGACCGGTGCCGACGCCCGCTATCTGGCAATTGACGCCGACGACCTGAGCCGGAGCTTCGCCTTCCGCCTGTTCGCCGACGGCGACGGGTCGGGCGATGGACCCGACGGCGTGCGTTACGACCGGTTCCGCACATGGAAGGAAGCGTTGCGGGACTCCGACTGAGGCCTTGCGTCGGGGCGTAAACTGTCGTTGCTGGGCACCCCCAAACAGCGAGGGTGCGGATGGAGGGACAACACCGAGACCCGGGGCAGGCGGCGTCGGTCGTCGCCCACGGACTCCTCACCTCGATGGCTGTCGTGGCCGCCGGCGTCCGGACGATGCGCGACCGCGGCGACGAGCTGGCCCCCGAGCTCCGCGCCCACCTGTTCGAGCGCATCCTGGCCCACGCCGACGTCGTGGCCGACGGCCTGCGGGACCTCGCCCGCGGCGTGCCCGACGAACTGCTGGCCGCACTGGAGACTGACACCCGGCCTCGTCCCGGCGCATAAGTTCCGACGATGGTCGAAGACCTCGTCGATCCGCGGCGCACCGAGCCGCCCTACGTCCTGTCAGAGCGGGAGATGCTCGAGGCCTGGCTCGAGTACCACCGCATCACGCTGCTGTTGAAGTGCGAAGGCCTCGACGACGCCGGCCGCAAGGCTCGCCCCATCCCGACGTCGAAGCTGTCACTGCACGGTCTGATCCGCCACTGCGCCGAGGTGGAGCGCAACTGGTTCCGGCGCACGTTGCTGAAGGAGCCAAAGGCGCCATTCATCTGGTTCGACGTAAAGGTCGAAGACAGCGAGCTCGTTCCCCTCGACGACGCCGACTGGGACGCCGACCTCGCCGCCTGGCACGCCGAATGCGACGCCAGCCGAGCGGCGGCCGCCCGGTTCGACCTCGACCACACCGGCGTTCGACGCGGCGAGGACGTCTCCCTGCGCTGGATCTACAACCACATGATCGAGGAATACGCTCGACATAACGGCCACGCCGACATCATCCGAGAGCTGGTCGACGGCCAGGTCGGCTGGTGACCGCGTCGAGCAGCGCCCGTTTGTCGATCTTGCCCACGGATGTCATCGGCATCTGGTCGACGACGACGATCCGGTCAGGGGCCTTGTAGTCGGCCAGGCGGGCGCGCACCCATGCCTTCAGGTCGTCCTCGTTGACGGCGTCGACGGCCACCACGAAGGCCACACCGATCTGGCCGAGCACGGGATCGGGCACGCCGACAACGGCGACCTCGCTGACGTGGGGATGGTCGGACAGCACGCCTTCCACTTCGGCGGGATAGATGTTGTAGCCGCCGCGGACGTAGCTGTCGCCGACCCGTCCCACGAGGGTCAGATTGCCGGCACCGTCGAGCCGGCCCAGGTCGCCGATCGTCACCCAGCCGTCGGGGTCGAGCACCTGCGCGGTCGCTTCCGGGTCACGCCAGTACCCGCGCATGACCGCTGCCGAACGGGCCTGCACCCGTCCGACTTCGCCCGTCGCCAGCGCTCTCGCGTCCTCGTCGACCACCCGGACTTCGACACCGTCGGAGGGTCGTCCAACGGTGTTGGCGACGACGTCGTCGGGGTCGTCCGGCCGGGTGCCGGCGATCACGCCTCCCGACTCGGTGGACGCGTAACGGTTGACGACGGGGACGCGGAGACGTTCCCGCATTCGGCGGAGGAGGTCGGCCGAGACCGCACCTGCGCCGGTCGCGGCCAGCCGCAGACTGGAGACGTCAGTGGTGTCGATATCGGGATGGCGCAGCATGAGCTCCCACTGCGTCGGCACGCCCTGGCCGACCGTGACCCGCTCCCGCTCGATGAGGCGCAGGTTTTCGCCCGCGTCCCACGGCGTCGGCGTGATCACGGTCGTGATCACCTTGCCGATCTCGTCCCAGGAGCGCGTCATCGTCCCGACGTGGGCGAACGGAATCGGCGACAGCCGCCGGTC
>JAFAUA010000136.1 GCA_019243595.1 Acidimicrobiia bacterium | reverse complement strand
GCTCCTGGTTGCCGGTAGCACCCAGCTCGTGCACACGCTGATTCAACAGGGCCTTGTCGACGTACTCCGGCTGATGGTGTTTCCCGTCGTGCTGGGCGAGGGCAGGAGGGTCTTCCCAGAGCTTTCGGACGCGGCGCGGTTCACACTGACGAGCTGCACCACCGCGGGCGGCGGTGTCCTGTTGCTTGAGTACGCGAGTTCCCGATCAGTGGTTGGTTCGGACCTTGCGTGACCAGTAGACGGCGGCGGCGATGAGTCCGGCGACGACGGCGAGGAAGAGAAGCACACCCAGGCCGTGAAAGTCGTGGCCGCCGCCGTGGTCGACGAAGGGTCCGGGGAACTTCGCGACCCCAGGCGGAAAGAACTTGGGGAAGGGACGGACGACCCGGGCAACGGCGACCGAACCCCTATGGCGAACCGCAAGGGCAAGACCGATGAAGGCGAGGACGATCGCCGCGGTTGCGGCCGTGACGGCCAACGTCCGGTTCCGTCGGTTGCGGTCGGGTTCGGCGTGTCGGTCTTCGACGAGGGTGGTCACCGGCGCCGGCGCTGGAACGACGCCGCGTGCGGTCGCCCATTCGGCGGCAAACGATCGTGGATCGAAGGCGCTGCTCCCGAGGACCTCTTCGGCGGCCACGCCGTCGGCCTGGGCTTCGTCGAGGTCGGCGTCGAGGTCGGCGGCCATCTCGTTGGCCACCGGATCGGGTACGCCGAGGCGCTTCCACTCCTGACGGCACGCATCGACGAACTCCGTCACGACTTCACCTCCATATCGAGCACGGCATCGACGGAATCGCGCGCAGCACGCCAATCAGAAACACCGGCCGCCAATGCACTTTGGCCGGCTGGTGAGGCTCGGTAGTACTTCCGCGGCGGCCCCCCGTTGCTCGCTGCTCGGTAGGTCTCGACGAGACCGTCGCGCTCCAGGCGAGCCAGCAACGGGTAAATCGAGCCCTCACCGACCATCGACAGGCCGCGGGCCCGCAGCCGCTTGGTCATCTCGTAGCCGTAGGCGGGGCCTTCCTGCATCACCGCCAGCAGGCACAGGTCGAGGACCCCCCGGAGGAGCTCCGTCCCGCGACGACCGGCCACTACCATGCGTCACAAGATAGTGGCCGGGGAAATCCTCGTCAAGGTCGGGCTATCGGCTCGACGCGAGCGGGTTGGGCGTGGGCTCGCCGATGCGCGTGAGGGTGTTGCGGTCGACGTGGTCGACCACGCCGTCGCGGTCGGGGATGCGGATCTGGGTGTGTTCCTCGTAGGACCACGTGCCGTCGTCGTTCACCGTGACCTTCAGCCGGAAGCTGACCGTGCGGAAGGCGCGCTCGAGGAAGGCGTTCGACAGGATGCCGTAGACCTCGGAGCCGACGGCGGCGTTGACCTCGAACTCGGTGGCGTCGGGCTCGCACGTCCCGGCGGCCAGGGCCACTTGGCCCCGCGGGATCGCCACCGTGTGCACGATCATCTTGGCGGCTGGCTCCCACAACCAGTACCCGACCTGGTCGTGGAACGTCTCGACCTCACCGGGCTTGACGATGTGGGTGTGATAGCGCAGGCCGTAGAACAGCTGCGGACCGTTCGTCTGCGGGTCGGTCGGCTGGAGGTCGTAGCGCTCGAGGAACGTGTTGTGCTCGCTGCCGTCGACGACCGGTCCTGTGATGTCGGACCCCGCCCCGACGGGATGGACGTCCGCGCCGTACGCGCTCTCCCAGATCCCCGCCAGGGGGCGGAGGGGCCCGAGGTTGGCGAGCGTGTCCGGGTCGCTCTCCGCCTCGGTGTACAGGTCGGACCCGTAGTCATGGACATCCGTGGGACCGGCCATCGGCCGGAGAATAACCCTCGGCTCACCTTGGAAGAAATAGTTGTGAAGGCAAGGACGTTGACGGAGCCATGACCGAGACAAACGACTGGAACGCCAAGATCATCGACGAGTTCCGGGCCAACGACGGCAAGCTGGGTGGACCGTTCGAAGGTGCGGACATGCTGCTCCTGCATACGTGGGGAGCCAAGACGGGCGCCGAGCGCGTGAACCCGCTGGCCTACCAGCCGCTCGGGGACGACATAGCCATCTTCGCGTCCAAGGCGGGCGCCGATACGAACCCCGACTGGTTCTACAACCTCAAGGCCCATCCCGACGTCACGATCGAGGTCGGGACCGACACCGTCGCGGCGCGGGCCCGGGTGGCCGAAGGTGAAGAGCGAGAGCGGATCTGGGCGCGCCAGAAGGAGATCATGCCGGGGTTTGCCGAGTACGAGACGAAGACGTCTCGCCAGATCCCGGTGGTCATCCTCGAGCGGGTCTGATTTTCTCTTCGTCGGTGTCACAGATCGGGGCTGGCCGGTGTCTTCATGCCGATCACATCGACATGAGGAGAAGTCATGGCCAGCACGACACGCGTTCCCAAGGCTGAGATCACCGGTCTCTACGGCTACGTGATCAAGCGCTTCAGCAAGAAGCTGCTCGGTGACGTTCCGGAGTCGGTCGAGGTCACGTGGCACAACCGCCCGGTGCTCTCGACGATGCTCGGCATCGGCCGGAAGTCCGACAAGTGGAATCAGCTCGACCCCAACCTGAAGTCGTTCGCGCACATGGCCGTCGCCTCGATGGTTGGCTGCTCGTGGTGCCTCGACTACGGCTACTTCCACGCCCACAACGCCGGCCTCGACGAGGCCAAGGCCAGTCAGGTGCCCCGGTGGCGCGAGTCCGACGTCTTCACGCCGCTCGAGCGCGACGTGATGGAGTATGCCGAGGCGATGACCGCGACGCCCCCGACCGTCACCGACGAGTTGTCCGACCGGCTCCTCGCGCAGCTCGGTGCGCCGGCGATGGTGGAGCTCGCGGCCTGGGTCGCCGTCGCCAACCTGTACACGAGGTCGAACACGGCGCTCGGCATCGAGTCCCAGGAGTTCTCCAAGGCCTGCCCGATCCCGTTGGCCCGGCGGTCGACGAGCCACGCGGCGTCGGCGTAGGCCATGAGCGAGGACGCGTTCGCCCGCCACCGCAGCCTGCTGTCCACCGTCGCCTACGAGATGCTCGGCTCGGCCGCCGACGCGGAGGACGTCCTGCAGGAGACCTGGTTGCAGTGGGCGGGCGTCGATCTCGACACCGTGCGGGATCACCGTGCGTACCTGGTGCGGATCACCACGCGCCAGGCACTGAGCCAGCTGCGTGCGCTCGGCCGGCGCAAGGAGTCCTACGTCGGCCCCTGGTTGCCCGAGCCGCTGCTGACCACGCCCGACGTGGCCGAGGACGTCGAGCTGGCCGACAGCGTCTCGATGGCGATGCTGCTGGTGCTCGAGACCCTTATGCCGACCGAGCGGGCCGTGTTCGTGCTGCGCGAGGTGTTCGACGTGAGCTACGACGAGATCGCCGAAGCGGTCGGCAAGAGCCCGGCCGCGGTCCGCCAGATCGCGCACCGGG
>JAFAUA010000034.1 GCA_019243595.1 Acidimicrobiia bacterium | reverse complement strand
GCGCACCGCGTTCACCGGCGTCGAGGACTACGACGTACGCGTCCCACACCGCTGATCAGACCGGCTGGTCGGCGAGGGACTTGCCGAGCTTGACCAGCTGCGGCGTGGCCGAGCCCAGCGTCAGCTCGCACTGCTTGGCCCAGAGGAAGTAGCGGTGCAGCGGGTAGTCGACATCGACGCCGATACCGCCGTGCAGATGCTGGGCGGCGTGCGCGACTCGCTGGCCGCCCTCGGCCGCCCAGAACTTGGCGACGGCGATCTCGTCTGCCGACGGCAGGCCCTCGGCCAGGCGCCACACCGCCTGCCACGCCGTGAGGCGCACGCCCTCGGTATCGATGTAGGCGTCGGCTGCCCGCTGGGCAACGGCCTGAAAGGCGGCCAGCGGGCGTTCGAACTGCTCGCGCGTCGACGTGTACTCGGCGGTCATCTTGAGCGCCTGCTCGCACACCCCGAGCTGGATGGCGCACAGCGCCGCCGTCGCGCGCTGCACGATCCACTCGGTGATCTCCGCACCCTGCGACGCGTCGCCGAGGGGCTCGCCCTCGGCGTCGTTGAGCGTGACCTTGAACTGGGGCTCGCCGCTCGTGGTGATCAGTCGCTCGATCTCGACGCCGTCACCCTTCGGGTCCACAACGAAGACGCCGTCTGACGTGGGGACGATGATCGCCGTCGCCAGATGGGCGGCGGGGACGAGCATCTTCGTGCCATTGAGGCGACCGTTCTTGGCGGTCGTCGTCGGGGACATCGGGTCGAGGTTGAGATCCTCGCTCAGGGCGGCGGTGAGAATGACCTCGCCGTCCACCACGCCGGGCAGCAGCCGCTTCTTCTGCTCGTCGCTGCCGAACTCGGCGATCGGAAGGGCGCCCAGGACGACAGTTGCGTAGTACGGCACCGGTGCGACCGTGCGGCCGATCTCCTCGAGCACGAGCGCCGCTTCGAGGATGCCGAAGCCGCCCCCACCGTGCTCCTCGGGCAGGGCGATCCCGACGAGGCCGGCCTTGACCAGCTCGCCCCAGAGGTCGCGGTCGAACCACTCGGCCGACGCCTCGATCTCCTTGAGGCGCTCGTGGGTGACCTTGTCGCCCAGGATCTGGGCAGCGAGGTTCTGGATCTCCTGCTGCTCTTCGGAGAAGGAAAAGTCCATGGGTCAGAGGCTCCTGGGCATCTTGAGGCCGAAGACGGCGATGAGGTCGCGCTGCACCTCGTTGGTGCCACCGCCGAAGGTGAGGATGAGCGTGCCCTGGTAGGCGCGCTCGAGAGCGCCGCGCAGCCGGGCCTCCGGTGAGCCGCGCTTGATGGAGCCGGCCGGGCCCATGACCTCGAGCAGCAGCCGGTAGGCCTCGCAGAAGAACTCGGTGCCGAACACCTTCGTGGACGACGACGCGGCCACGTCGAGGATGCCGTTGTCGGCCTGCCAGGCGACCTGCCAGTTGATGAGCTTGAGGTATTCGAGCTTGGCCTTCACGCGAGCGAGGTTGACCTGCACCCACTGCTGGTCGATCACGCGCAGCGACGACCCCGGAAGCTTCGTCTCCTTGGCCCACTTGAGGACGCCCTGGTACTGGCGCTCGGCCATGCCCGGCGGGGCGAGGGCAACGCGCTCACGGTTGAGCTGGCTGACGATGAGGTCCCAGCCCCGGTTGAGCTCGCCGACCAGGTTGGTGACGGGGACGCGCACGTCCTCGTAGTACGTGGCGTTGGTCGCGGCGCCACCCATGATCTTGATCGGGGTGACCTTGAAGCCGGGGTTGTCCGTCGGCACGAGGATCATCGAGATGCCCTTGTGCTTCGGGGCGTCGGGATCGGTGCGGCAAGCCAGCCACACGTAGTCGGCGAAGTCGGCGATCGAGGTGAAGACCTTTTGGCCGTTGATCACCCACTCGTCGCCGTCGCGCACGGCCTTCGTCTTCAGGCTGGCGAGGTCGGTGCCTGACCCCGGCTCGGTGTAGCCGATGGCGAATTGGATCTCGCCGGCGAGGATCCTCGGCAGGTACTCCTTCTTCTGCTCCTCGGTGCCGAACTGCATGATCGTCGGCGCCACCGAGTTGATGCTGAGCATCGGCACCGGCGCACCGGCGCGGAACGACTCGTCGTAGAAGATGAACTGCTCGATGGCGGTGCGGTCCTGGCCGCCGTACTCCTTGGGCCAGCCAATACCGAGCCACCCGTCCTTGCCCATCTGGCGGATCGCCTCTTTGGACCTGGGGCCGCCCATCTCCCCGTCGCCATCTCCTCTTCGATCTCGGGAGTGACGATCTTCGCGAAGTACTCCCGCAGCTCTTGCTGCAGAGCCTGCTGCTCGGGGGTGAGGGCGAGTTCCATCGCGAACCTACGGCTTCTCTTTGGTCAGGATGCACATGGAATAGAACTGCGCGCCGCCGCCGTAGGCGTGACCCATCGCCGTGCGCACGCCGTCGATCTGGTGCTCGCCGGCCTGCTCGCGGATCTGCATGGCTGCTTCCGCGTAGCGGATCATCCCCGACGCGCCGATGGGGTTCGACGACAGGACGCCGCCGCTCGGGTTGATCGGCATGTCGCCGTCCATCGCCGTCGCCCCCTCGTCGGTCATCTTCCAGCCCTCGCCTTCGGGTGCGAAGGCGAGGTTCTCCATCCACATCGGCTCGTACCAGCTGAACGGCACGTAGATCTCGGCCACGTCGATCTCCCTGCGGGGATCGGTGATGCCCGCTTGGCGGTACACCTCTTTGGCACAGTCCTTGCCGGCCTGGGGATTGACCTGGTCACGGCCGGCGAACTGCGTGGCCTCGCTGCGCATTGCCGAACCCGCGAACCATGCGGGCGCACGGTCGCCGGTCACGGCGTCCTCGCTCGACAGCACCATGGCGCACGCCCCGTCCGACGACGGACACGACTCGAGATAGCGCAGCGGGTCCCAGATCATCATCGACTCGGCCACCTTCTCGTAGGAGATGTCCTCGAGATGGAGGTGGGCATACGGGTTCTTGAGGGCGTTCTTGCGGTCCTTGACGGCGACCAGGATGCCGATGTGGTCGGGGGCGTTCGACCGCCGGATGTACGAGCGGATGTGCGGTGCGAAGTACCCACCGGCGCCGGCGACGAGCGCTGGCTGGAACGGGATGCGCATCGACAGCGCCCACATGGCGTTGCTCTCGGACTGCTTCTCGAAGGCGACCGTCAGCACGCGCTTGTGAATCCCGGTCTTGACGAGGCCGGCGGCGACGAGCGCCGTCGACCCGCCGACGCTGCCCGCGGTGTGCACGCGCATCATCGGCTTGCCGGTGGCGCCCAGTGCGTCCGCGAGATACAGCTCCGGCATCACGACGCCCTCGAACATGTCGGGGGCCTTGCCGATGACGACGGCATCGATGTCGTTCCACGTCACGCCCGCGTCCTCGAGGGCGCGGATCGCAGCCTCGCGACAGAGGCCGGCGATGGAGTGGTCGGGCCGGGCCGTGTCGTACTTGGTCTGGCCGACGCCGGTGATGGCGACTCTCTCGGGCATGGTTAGTTGTCCCCCTCGAGAACGGCGACCAAGTTCTGCTGCAGTGCGGGCCCCGACGTGGCGTGGGCGACAGCCCGGTTCGCCTGGCCGGACATGATGCGGTCGGCGCACTCGATGATGCGCAGGAGGCCGGCGGCCATCACCGCGTTGGACGCCAGCGCGCCGCCCGACGGGTTGATGTTCACGCCGTCTCCGAGTCCGAGCGCCCGCTTCAGGATGATCTCCTGGTGAGAAAACGGGGCGTGCAGTTCGGCGATGTCGACTTTGCCGTTCGCCACGCCCGCGTTCTGGCCAGCCGTGCGCGTCGACGGCGAATCGGTGAGGTCGCGGACACCGAGCGAGTGGGGCTCGATGCGGTGGTCGATGCCCCGGATCCACGCCGGCCGGTCGGTGATCTCGCGTGCGCGATCGCCGGCGGCGAGGATTACGGCCGCCGCGCCGTCGGTGATCGGCGGGCAGTCGTGCTTGCGCAGGGGCGAGAGGTACTCGGGCTCCTTGAGCAGCGTGTCGACGTCGACGTCGCCCTTCAGCTGCGCATTGGGGTTGTCCTTGGCGTTCTTTCTCGATCTGGCGACCACCTCGGCCAGGTCGCGCTCGGTCACGCCGTCGGAGTCAAGGAGCGCCCGGGCCTGCAGGGCGGCCATTGCAATCGTGTCCGGCCACAGGGGCACCAGGTAGTAGGGGTCGAGCTGAAGCGTCAGGATGCGGCGGATGTCGCCCGGTGACGACTTGCCGAAGCAGTAGACGAGGGCGGTGTCGATGTCGCCGTACTGCAGGCGCATCCACGCCTCGTACAGGGCCCACGCCCCGTCCATCTCGACGTGGGACTCGTCGATCGGCGGCCACGGCCCGATGGCATCGAGGGCGGTGACGAAGGCGAAGGCTTGGCCCTGCAAGTAGTCACAGCTCCCCGAGACCGTGAAGCCGATGTCGTCCTGCTTGAGGCCCGCCTTGTCCCGCAGGTCGTGCACGACCGGCATGAGGATTTCGACCTCGTTGCGTCGCTCGTCCTTTCGGATGGCGGGCGACTGGGCGGTCGCGACAATTGCGATGTCACGCAAAGCGATGCTGCCCCTTTCGCCGGCGGCCGCGCTCGACGCCGAAGGCGTCCGCTACGGATGCCGGCCAAGAAAAACGGCGGAGGGCGAGCGGGCTTTGCCGGTCGCCCGGAGCACAATTAGCTCGACCGAGAAGCTCCGCTTCGAGGTCGAAGATCACAGGTGGTGCCTGTACGTCTCGTAGTCGGCGTCGGGCTCGCCGCTGGGCTTCCAGTACTTGATGCTGCTGAGGTTCGGGCTGAGTTCGTCGGCCCACACGGCCTCGACGCGCAGGCCCATTCGCACCTCTTCGATGGGGACCTCCTGCACGAGGCCCATCAGCGGGATGTCGGCGCCATCGCAGAGGATGTAGCCGGAGGCGTACGGCACTTCGACGGACTGGCCGGCGAACTGCACGTTGACGACGCAGAAGGTGGTGAGGGTGCCCTTGGACGGCACCTCGATCTCCCCTTCGGTGGGGACGCCGTCGGTCGGGCACGAGCCGCGGGAGCCGACGTAGACCTTGCCGCACACCGGGCACTTCTCCCCGAGGATCTTGCCCTGGGCGATGCCCTTCAGGAAGCGGGACTGAGCAGTGCCGGCGGTGTAGTCGTAGTCGAGACGGATGGGCCGCTCGACGATCGTGCCCTGGGGTTCTTCGTCGGCCACTACGACGCCTCCGGCTCGAAGCAGGCGATGGAGCTGAGGTCGGGGACGTTGTCCGTCGTCCACCGCACCTTCACGCGCATGCCGGTGGACATCTTCGACTGGTCACCGGCGTCGACGGCGTGCAGCATGCCCGTGTCGGCGCCGTCAAGCTTGACGAGCGCCCAGGCGAACGGCTTGTCGAGGGGCTGACCGGGCCGCGGGTCGGTGACCCAGGCCCATGTGGTGACGGTGCCGGCATCGCCGACGTCGACGAACTCGGTGAGCGTCTCGCCCGTGTAGGGGTCGTACTCGACGGGCGGCACAATGACCTTGCCGTCGGAGCCTTTGATGCCCTGGATGCGGTGCTCGCCGAGACCGGCGAAGAACCGCTCGATGACCGGGCCCACACTCCGCGTGTACGTGTACTCCATGACATGGGGAGCCCGGAGTACGTCGTTCGCTGCCATCAGAGGGCGCCCTCCGGGCGCCGTGCAATGGCACGGCCAGCCTTCTTATTGGAGCTGCGCTCCTCCGCTTCGCTTCGGTGCTCGCTCAAATGGCCTTCTCCCTTCCCTGCCAATACGGGTCACGCAGCTTGCGCTTGTAGAGCTTGCCGTTGGGGTCGCGGGGCAGCTCGTCGACGAAGTCGATGGACTTCGGCAGCTTGTACTTGGCCAGCCGCTCCGACGCGAACTCCATCAGCTCGTCGGACAGCGCGGCGCCCGCCTCGATGCCTTCCGCGGGCTCGATGACCGCCTTCACCTCTTCGCCCCAGTCGTCGTGGGGGATGCCGAACACGGCGGCATCGCCGACCTTCGGATGGGTGAGGAAGACGCTCTCGATCTCGGCCGGGTAGATGTTCACGCCGCCCGAGATGATCATGTCGGACTTGCGGTCGACGAGAAACAGGAAGCCGTCGTCGTCGAGATAGCCGGCGTCGCCGACCGTGAAGAAGTTCTCCCGGAACGTCTGGTCGGTTTTCTCTTTGTCCTTGTAGTACTCGAAGTTGCCGGTCTGCATGTGCATGTAGACGGTCCCGACCTCGCCCGGCGGCAGCTCGTTGCCGTCGTCATCGAGGACCGCGATCTCGGAGATTGGCCATGCCCGACCGACGGTGCCTGGGTGCTCGAGCCAATCGGAGGCCAGCACGAGGGTGCCGCCGCCTTCGCTGG
>JAFAUA010000032.1 GCA_019243595.1 Acidimicrobiia bacterium | reverse complement strand
GCTCCTGCTGGTCGGGGTGCTGGGCGGCATCGCCATGGCATCGTCCGCCGCGCCGCGCCGATCGATGCCATGGCGATGCCGCCCAGCACCCCGACCAGCAGGAGCAGCGTTAGGTAGCCGCCACACCGAAGGCGGAAGGTGGCGCGCGCCCGGTACCGGAGGACCGGAGAGACGTTCGCGATGAGCTGCGACCGAGCCGTCAGTCCCTCACGTCGCTCTCGACCTCCAATGGGCCACGTTCGCCTTTCTGTTCACCGGAGTGTTGCTCATGGCTGGACGACGACCAAGGCAGCCAGCAGGTGAGTCGCCCTCGTGCCAGTACCACAGCCGTCAGTGCTCCCCGCCCGACCACTTCGCGCTCGTGATCGTCGTGACCCGGCAGGCACACAGATCGCCCGCTACGCGCGTGGGTCCCGAGTCCCGAGGTAGCCCAGAACGACGTCCCCGCGATAGTGCGAGGGTGCCCACTACGCCGGGCTCGGAGGCCGAGTGATACACCGAGCGAGTCGGCGGGACCTACACGGAAGGCCATCCACAGCGACGTCTCGGGGGCGCCTATCTCGGTAGAGGGCGAGCTCGTCGAGCTCCCTCAACATGTCGGCCATGCGGCTGCGGATCTGGCGGTATTGGTCGGCGCGCAACCGGTACAGGTCTGCGAGCAGTCGCTCAGGCGAGTGCGTGGCTGACCGCCGCCAAATCGAGGCTCGGTTGTTCTGGCAGACAACGCACGGTTGGCGCCCCCGACCGCCGGACTGTCCACCAACCCGGAGTTGGTCGGCTGACCAAGGTGACCCGGAACGCCGGCTTGTCGGCATCGGGTCACACCGCCGCAGCCGCGTCGTTCATTCGAATCCCGGGGAATGTCAGCTGGGTTGGCGCCGGTCTGTGCCCTTTCTCCATTTGCGGCAGTTAGTGCCGCTAAAGCGCAGGCCTTGGGCGCCGATTCTCCACGTGTCGGTAGGGAACGCACGCAATGCAGAAGGGGAACGGAGTGTCATCGACGTGGATGCACGGCGCCCGGCGCCGCGCACGGGCGGGGTTGGGCTGTGTCAACGCCGCCGTTTTGATCGCTGCTGTCGTGGCGCTTGGTGGGGCGCAGGAACCCCCGGCCCGCGCCCGCGCAGTCGCTCCCGTTTCCGGCCCCACCCCCGCAACCGATCCCGCGCCGTCTGCGGGTAGCCCGGGCGGTGCTGGTGCCCAGGGCGAGGCGTCGGGTTCCGCGCAACAGGCCGCGTCGGTCGCGCAGTCGACATCGCCGACGACGCGCGTGCGCGGCGCGTTGGCGGGGACAGCGCCGGTGACGACGCCGTCTTCGCCCGCCCTGGCGGCCGCCAGCGCGCCGAGTGGGCTGGCCCCCACGGCGGCCGGGACCTATGACTACGACACCAGCGGCAACGCGTCGTATGGATTCGGGACGACGACGTTTCCCCACCTGACGACGCTGAGCGTCGACCCGGCCCAGGGCATCCAGCAGCGGGCTGTGCGCCGGCTCCTCGACGCCAGCGGCAATGGCTTCGTCGTCGACCAAACCCTCGACTTCGCGCCCGACGGCATCCACCTCGACCGGCTGGTCCTGACGATGACCCTGCACGGGGCGACCACGGTGCGGACCCTGCGCGCCCAGCCGCCGGGGATGGTGCTGGCCACCGGCGGAGGGGCGGGCACTGTCGAGCACTTCGACCTCATCGGCTCGGGCATCGCCGGCCACGAGGACGTCACCATCGGGGCGCCGGGTTCGACGACGGTGGCGGGAGCGTCGGTGGCCACCATTCCGATCAAGTCGGTCCTCACCCTGTCGGGCGGCGCGTCGGGCACCATCGAGTGGGACCAGGCGTTCGCCCCGGTGTGGCGCCTACCCGTGCGAGAAGGCGCGGCGGCGACCGTCACCACGAGCGCCGCAACGGTCGACCTGCACTACACGGTCTCGCTGCGGAACCTCCCGGCTTGACATGACGACCGCTCTGAAAGCCTCGTCGGCGACCCGGTCCGCTCCCGAACGCACCCGGGCCGTGGGGGCCCGGCGGGCGCGGCGGGGGCGTTCGGCGCATGGCGCGCGGCGTACTGCCCTCGTCGTCGAAGGGCTCAGCGTGACCGCGCCCGACGGTACGACGCTGGTCGATGACGTGAGCTTCTCGGTGGAAGCAGGGTCGCTCGTGGCCGTGGTCGGGCCCACTGGTGCGGGCAAGAGCACGCTCTTGCGCGCGCTCACCGGCGACGCTCCGCTGGCCTCAGGCTCGGTCCGCGTGTACGGGGGACGCGCCCATGGGCGTGTGGGCTATGTGCCTCAGGAGAATGTGCTGCACAGCCAGCTCAACCTCCGCCGAACCCTCGATGACGTGGCGAGTCTGCAACTGGGCGGGGCCGTCGACGCAGCGGCGCGCCGGGAGCGAGTGCAGGCGGTGCTCGGGGAGCTGGGCTTGGTCGAACAGGCTCGGCTTCAGGTGGGCGTGCTTTCTGGCGGCCAGCAGAAGCGAGCCAACGTGGCAGCCGAGCTGGTGTCCGAGCCCGACGTCCTGGTGCTGGACGAGCCGACCTCCGGACTCGACCCCGGCTACGAGAAGAATGTGTTGGGCACGTTGCGGCGTCTCGCTCAACGCGGCCGCACGGTGCTCGCGGTCACCCACAGCCTGCGCGCCCTGGAGCTCTGCGACCGAGTGCTGTTCCTGGCGCCCGGCGGACGGGTTGCGTTCTTCGGCCCGCCACAGGTGGCGGCTGCGTACTTCGACACCGACGACGCCGCTGAGGTGTTCCTGTCACTCGACGCTGACGGCGGCGAGGGCTGGAAGGAGCGGTTCCGCTCCCATCCCGCCTATCGCCGCTACGTCGCGCCGCGCGCCACAGCGGATCCTTCGCCGGCACACGACGACAGCGACGCGCACCCGCGGATGCATGCTGGCGGAACGCTCGGCAGGCAGGTGCGTACGCTCGTCGGGCGCTACGCGGCGCTGATCCGGGCCGACCGCCGTCACGCCGTCATGCTCGCGCTCGAGGGTCCTCTGTTGGGCCTGCTGCTGTTGGCCGTGCTCAGCCCCCACGGGTTGGCGCGTCCCCACTTCACCAACCACCCCAACCTCACCGCCAAGGCCGTTGGGTTGTTCTTCGCCATCAGCGTCACCTGGTTGGGCGTGTCCAACACGGTGCGGGAGATCGTCAAAGAGCGCCGGATCCTGCGGGCCGAGGTGGGCCGGGGCCTGTCATTGCGCGCCTATGTGTCGGCCAAGGCGATGGTGCTCGGCACGGTGACGATCGGCCAGGCCGCGGCGCTGACGTTCGTCGGCGCTCTGCGCCAGAACCCACCGTCCGGCGGCAGCGCTCTCGGTAATGGGCGCCTGGAGTTGGTCGTGGTCGTTGGCCTGGTGGCGGCGGCGGGGGTCGGGTTGGGCCTGCTGCTCTCGGCGCTGGTCGACTCGCCGGAGAAGGCGTTGACGGTCCTGCCCGTCACCCTCGTGGCCCAGCTGGTGTGTTCGGGTGCGTTCCCCAGCGTCTTGAGCCAGCCGGGCGTCGCGCAGCTACGGAACGTCACTGGCACCTACTGGGGCGTACAGGCCGTGGAGGCAACGGTGCGCGGCGATGCCGCCGGGTGGT
>JAFAUA010000571.1 GCA_019243595.1 Acidimicrobiia bacterium | reverse complement strand
CGCCGGGTCGCCGAGGTCGGTGTCGAACACCGAGAGGATGGCGCCGCGGTGACCCGCGGCAGCGCAGCGCTCGAGCTCGCCGGCCGCGGCCTCCGGGGAGTGGTTCGGGAGGAAGGCCAGTACGCACAGACGATCAGGCGCGTGGGCGTTGAACTCGTCAACCGCCCAGTCGTTCCACGCGGCGTAACAGGCGCTCTGCAGCGCGGGCTCGTTGATCGGCAGCCCCAGTGCGAGCGGCCCGTAGATCACCGAAGCAGCCAGCCCGTCGAGGTCCATGTCCTCGAGGCGCAGCTTGGGCGTCCCGGGCCGGTAGCCGTCATCCTCGATGCCGGCGCGGCCGATGGCGCTCAGGCTCTTGGCGATCGCGCTGTCCTTGGGCCGACCGCTCTGGCCGATCACGCGGTCCTCGCAGACCCACACCTTCTGACCGTCGCGCTCGACGACCCGCGGCCCACGTTCCCGCAGGTCCGCCGGCAGGCGCGACTCCCAGACGTCCGGCGGCACGGCCCGCAGGTCGAGGTGGTCGTCGCAGGAGTAGAGGGCAGTGGCCGCGTCCATCGGTCCTCCTACTCTTCGGTGTCCTTCATGGCCGCGGCGAACGCCTTGAGCTGATTCGGAGGCGGGCCTGCCGTCGTCGCCCCGTCGACGGGTAGCACGACGCCGCTCACCTGGGCAGCGCGGTCGCTGGCCAGATAGAGGACGGCGTTGGCGACGTCCTCGGGCTGGCCCTGCCGTCGCAGCGGCTGCATGTACTTGAGCACCGGACCCTGGTCGTAGCGCGTGATGTCGGTGGCGATGTGGGCGGGGGCGATGCAGTTCACGCGGATGCCGAACCGCCCGAGGTCGGCGGCGATCGACTTGGTGAAGTGGATGACCGCCGCCTTCGAGGCCCGGTAGGTGACGACGCCCGCCCCGGCCGTGATCCCGCCGATCGACGAGTTGTTGATGATCGAGCCGCCGCCATTAGCGCGCATATGCCGAGCGGCGCGCTGGCTGCCGACCATGACGCCGAAGACGTTCACGCCCATCACACGCTCGAAGTCGCTGAAGTCGTCGTCGAGGAACGTCGTCAACGCGCTCCCCACACCGGCGTTGTTGAACATCACGTGCAGGCCGCCGAAGTGCTCGAGGGCAGAGTCGACGGCGCCCTGGATCTCGTCGGCGTCGGTGACGTCGGTCCGCTTGAAGGCGGCGGCGTCGCCCAGCGATCGGGCCAGCTCCTCGCCCGCATCCACGTCGACATCGGCGATCACGACGCAGGCACCCTCCTTCACGAAGAGCTCGACGGTCGCCTGGCCGAGGCCGCTGGCGCCGCCGGTGACGACGGCGACCTTGCCGTCCAGCTCGCCGGGCATCGGCTACGCGTCCTCGATCCAGTAGTCGGGGACGGGGTCGACGCCGTGCTTGGAGAAGATGGCGTCGATCTCCGCGAGGTCCTCGTCGGAGATCGTGAAGTCGACGGCCCCCACGTTGTCCTCGACCTCGGCGGTGTTGCGGCAGCCGACGAGGGAGGTGCTGACCGCCGGGTGCGAGATGGCCCAGCGCAAGGCGAGCTGCGGGAGGCTGCGCCCGTACTTGGCGGCGATGCCCTGCAGCTCGTCGACCACCTCGAGGTTGCGGGGGAACGCCTCGGCGCCGAACAGGGCATCGAACAGGCGCATGCCGGCCATGCTGCCGCCGGCTCGCGAGCGCCAGTCGTCCTTGGCGAACGTGGTCTCCGGCGTGAACGTGCCTGTGAGCAGACCGAACGCCAGCGACCCGTACGCCATGACGCCGATGCCATTCTCCTGGCAGTAGGGCCAGATCTCCCGCTGCATACGCCGGTCGAACATGTGCCAGCCGTACTGGACGATGTCGACCCGGCGCACCTGCATGCAGGCTTCGATCTCTTCCTTCTTGAAGTTAGAGAGACCGACGAAGCGGACCTTGCCGTCCTTCACCAGGTCGTCGAGGGCACTCATTGTCTCCTCGAACGGCACGTTGCGATCCGGCCAGTGCACGAGGTAGGCGTCGACGTAGTCGGTACCCAGGTTCTTGAGCGTCTGGTCGATGGTGGTGACGACGCGTTCGCGACTGCTGTCCCGCAGGTTCGGCTTGTCGCGGTAGTTCATGCCGAACTTGCTGACGACGATCGCCTCGTCCCGCCGGCTGCCGAGAGCCTCGCCGAGCGCCCGCTCGGAGTTGCCCATGCCGTAGCCCTCGGCGGTGTCGAAGCAGTTGATGCCGAGGTCGAGCGCCCGGCCGATCGCCCGCGGGAACTCCTCGGCCTCGATGCTCCCGTAGCCGCCGCCGATCTCCCAGCAG
>JAFAUA010000528.1 GCA_019243595.1 Acidimicrobiia bacterium | reverse complement strand
CTGGGACGCAGCCTCGAGCGGGTGGACATGACCGCTCGGCTGCTCTCCGCTCGCTACGGCGAGAGCTGGGGCCAGGCCGGCTGGGTGACGACATTGCGCTGCTGCTCGGCGTACGAGGCGTACCTGCAGACCTATCAGCGCGCCGTCGACGCGTCGCTGGCCGCCGAGTTCCTCGTGCTCGACCGGCTCTTCCCGCGGTCGGTGTTCTTCGCCCTGCGCACCGCTGAGGACTGCCTGGCCCAGCTGGCACCCGGCGGCGGCCGGGCCGGCCTCGACGACGATGCGCGCCGGCTCATCGGACGCGCTCGCACCGAGCTCGAGTTCCGGTCGACAACCGACCTCCTCGACGATCTGCCTGGTCACCTCTTCCGGTTGCAGAAGCTCTGCTTCGAGGTGGGCGCCGCCGTCGGCGGCCGCTACTTCCGCGCCGCGCGCCCGATGGAGTGGATCGCATGACGTGGCGGATCGACGTCAAGCACACCACGGGGTACCGCTATACCGGCCAGGTCGTGGCGTCGTTCAACGAGGCGCGGCTCACGCCGCAGAGCACGGCCGAGCAGGTGACGATCGGGGCCCGCGTCGAGGTCGACCCACCCGCGCGCCTGTACCGCTACTGGGACTACTGGGGAACGCTCGTCCACGCCTTCGACCTCCACGTGCCCCACGTCGAGCTCGAGGTGACAGCGTCGTCGACCGTCGAGACGGGAACCGCTCCAGCAGTCGGCGATGCGGGGCCGATGGCGTGGTCGGACCTCGACCGCCCAGGGGTTGTGGACTGCTTCTACGAGTACCTCGTCCCGAGCCGGGCCGTCGTCGCCGACGATGAACTGCGCGCTGTGGCGGCCGATCTGCGCGCGGCCGAGTCGCCCGCTGCAGCCGTCCACGACGTCATGGAGTGGGTCGAGGGCCAGCTGGTCTACGAGCAGGGTCGCACCACCGTTTCGACCTCCGCCTTGGAGGCGTGGCGCACGGGCCGAGGCGTGTGTCAGGACTTCGTCCATCTGTCGCTCGCCCTGCTCCGGTCGATGGGAATCCCGGCGAGGTACGTGTCGGGATATCTCCATCCCGATCCCGATGCCGAGGCTGGCGCGGTGGTGCTCGGGCAGAGCCATGCGTGGGCCGAAGCGTGGCTGGGCGAATGGGGGGCCTTCGATCCCACGAACGGCGCGCCCGTCGCTCATCGCCATGTACTGGTGGGCCGCGGCCGCGATTACCACGACGTCGCCCCTCTCAAGGGCATCTACACCGGAGCGCCGGCCGCCACGCCGACGGTCACCGTCGAGCTGGCGCGCGAAGCATGAAGGCCCGCGTCGGTACGCTGCACCGCCGTGCCGCCGTGGAAGACGATCGAGCAGGCGGAGCCCGAGTTCGCCGGGCGTGTGCGCCACCTGTTTGACGCCGGCCGCCACAAGACAATCGCCACGCTGCGCGCCGACGGCTCGCCACGTATATCGGGCATCGAGTGCGAGTTCGCGGACGGCGATCTTCGCTTCGGTTCGATGTCCGGCGCACGCAAGGGGGCGGACCTCAAACGGGATGCTCGATTCGCCCTGCACGGGCCGACCTTCCACCCCGAAGAAGGCAAGGAGAGCGAGTGGCCCGGCGAGGCGAAGATCACCGGAAGGGCCATCCCTGTCGTTCGCGTAGCGACGGACGAGGGAAGCGAACACTCTGACGGGGAGATGTTCACCGCCGACATCACCGAGGTCGTCATCACCGGCCTCAATCCCGAGGCCACCAAACTCGTCGTCGAGTCATGGACGCCCGAGCGAGGACTACAGAGGCTCGAGCGCGACTAGCGAGCGCCGACGTATGGCGGGAGCATCGTCAACGCGCGCTGGATGTGGTCGGACAGGGCCGCAAGGCAGCCCCGGTATGGTGAGACTCCCTTCCAGGACGGAGCGTGATGTCGTTCGCAGTCGGCGACAGAGTCGTCTATCCCCACCACGGGGCCACCGTGATCGACGAGGTCGAGACCGTCGAGGTCCTCGGCACCGAACGCGAATACCTGGTTCTGCGCTTCACCGATGTCAACATGACACTGAGAGTCCCCTCCGAGCAGGCGGCAAGTGTCGGGCTGCGGGAAGTGATCGACAGTGCCGAAGTGGAGGACGTACTCGCCGTGTTGAGGCGAAAGAATGTACGGATGCCTTCGAACTGGTCGAGGCGGTTCAAGAACCATACTGAGTTGCTCAAGTCTGGTGACGTCTACCAGGTAGCCGAGGTCGTCAGGAACCTGTCCCAGCGCAAGCGGGACAAGGCGATATCGGCTGGTGAGCAGCGGATGATGGAGATGGCGCGGCGAGTGCTGGTCTCCGAGTTGTGCCTGGCCTTGGCCGAAGACACCGAAACGGTCGGCGCCGTGCTTGACACAGCCCTCGCGTGAACCGAACCGTCTCGGAGCGGTCCCCCAAAGGGCCTCAGGCCACCCGGGTCCGTCCTGCCTAGGTCGGGAGGACACTGGGGCATGGACCCAGCGAAGTCGGCCATCGGGGCGGCGGAGTTCCCAGTGAAACATGTCTCTCTGCACGGCGAGCGTCTGGCGTACCGGCGCGCCGGCACGGGACCCGCTCTCTTGCTGCTCCACGGGATCGCCGGTAGCTCCGGGACATGGACGGCCGCGACGCGGATATTGCAGCACGACTACACGGTGCTCGCGCCGGACTTCCTCGGCCACGGCCGGTCGAGCAAACCGCTCGGTGATTACTCGCTCGGCAACCAGGCGAGCGGCATGCGCGACCTCCTGCATGTGCTCGACATCGATCGGGTCACCGTTGTCGGCCAGTCCTTCGGCGGTGGCGTGGCGATGCAGTTCGCCTACCAGTTCCCCGAGCGGTGCGAGCGTCTGGTCCTTGTCGACGCCGGAGGTCTGGGCCGCGAGGTGAGCTGGATGTTGCGCCTCCTCACCCTGCCGGCGGCCGAGTACGTGATGCCGCTGTTGTTCCCTGGCCGCGCGCGCGGCTGGGGCAACTCGGTGGCAACGTTCATCGGCAATCGGGGCATCCGCCAACCCCGGGCGGCAGAGATGTGGCGCTCCTACCGGTCGCTGACCGAACCCGAGAACCGCCAGGCATTCATCCGCACCATGCGGGCGGTGATCGATCCCGGCGGTCAGTCGGTGAGCGCGATCAATCGCCTGTACCTGGCTGCAGAGATGCCCACCTTGATCGTGTGGGGTGATCAAGACAGGATCATCCCGGTCGCCCACGCTTACAAGGCCCACGAGACCATTCCCAACAGCCGACTGGAGATCTTGCAGGGTGTCGGCCACTTCCCCCACGTCGAGGACCCGGTCCGCTTCGTCGAGATCCTCGTGGACTTCCTCCGCACCACCGAACCCAGCACGTTCACTCCCGAGGCACTCCGTGAGCGGCTGCATGGGATAGCACCGCCGAGCGACGGTGCCTGAAAGCGGCGCGTAACGAGCGTCCTGCTCGACTGGGGTGTCGGCAAATCCGCAGGCCAGAGCTACGGAATGTGCACCCCGGAGATGCTCCGAGCGATCACCAACCGCTGAATCTCTGACGTGCCTTCGAGGATCGTGTAGCTCATCGCCAGGCGTCCGGGGGTGTCAGCGCCAACGCCTTGACCAGCGGTTTTTCGCTTGGTATCGGCGCGTAGCGCCCAGTTGTAGGGCGGAAAGTCGGGATGCGAGACCGAAGAACTCTCATCTTGGAGGACGCTCACAAGACGTCTTTGATCACCCGCATGAGTGTCAAGCCGTCAATGGGCGACGGCTCGAAGTCGTGGTGAAGGTAGAACGCTCGAGCCTCCTCGTCCTCGGCGTGGACAAGAAGCACGCGGGCACCAACGATCGATGACACCTCAAGAGCTTTCAGGATGAAGTGCTTCAGGAGGGCTCCCGCGAGTCCTTGGCCTTGATGCCCGGAATCGACGGCGAGCCGAGCAAGAAGGACCGCAGGGATGGCCTCTGGCTGATTGCGGCTCGCCCTCTTGGTCGCCGTCTCCCGAAGAATCGACGCCGTGGCGGAGGCGTAGTAGGCGACAATCCCGCCGGCGTCGTCGGCGACGACCCACGTGCGCGACGCGCCGCTGCGCTGATTCGCGAGGGCTCGACGCAAGAGCCAATCGTTGAGGGTGGGCCTCGCGCAGTCGAACCCTTCGAGCAAATGATCGGGGCCCAAGAGCTCGGGGCCCCGAAATCTCATTGGCCTTCGAGGACCGATGGCTCAGAGAGCAGCTGTTGAAGCTTCTTGGCGGGACGGACCGGCTGCTCGAGCACCTTCTGCAGCCGTGTCCAATCGGCGTCATCGAGCGCGAAGACGCGACGGTCTGCCAGATCAGTCTCGGCGGCCTCGACCGCGTGTCGCAGGACGTAGTCGCTCACAGCCTCGCCGCGCGCCTCGGCCGCACGGCGAAGGACCGCGTCCTGACCAGGCGTGAGACGCAGATTGAGCCGTTCCGTCTTGCTTGCCATCGACCGATTGTACATTGAATGTACGTACAAAACAACCAGGTGGGCACCTGCTTCTGCGCTGGGATCGCGAGCCGTGCGGCTGCGGAACCAAAGCGCGTTTGAAGTGGCACGACGCGGCATGATCTAGCGATCGTCAGCGATCCGCCTCCGCAAGACTTGCTCGACAAGCTGGCCACGCTCCGGGCCGAGAATGCCCGTCTCCGCGCCCTGCTCGGCATGGACGAACGTGCCGGCACGGCGGAACAGGCGCGGTGGGCGCCGGAACTCTTCAACGACGGAACAGAGGCCCTCCTCAACATCGATGCCTCCGCTCCGAACGAGAGCAAGATCGGGCTGTTCCTGAGCCTGTTCGTTGGTCGAGATGACGTTTGGGCGCTCCGCTGGGAGAACCAGAGAACCGGAAAGGCGGGATGGGGGCCGGCGGTTCGGGGTGGCTGGGCGAATTCCCGCCGACCGGACCGTGAGTACCTGCCGCTCACTGCTGAGGTTGTCGAGCGCCATCTGGCTGGCGCGATCCACGCGGGCCTCTATCCGCTGTTGCACGGCGACGTCTGCCAGCTGTTGGCATGCGACTTCGACGGCCCTGGCTGGATCCTCGACGCTCTTGCATACTTGGACGCGGCGCACGACGCGGGAATCCCAGCGGCGCTGGAACGCTCCCGCTCAGGCGACGGTGGGCACGTCTGGAGCTTCTTCACCGGCCCGGTTCCTGCGGCCGTCGCACGGCGAATCGGCGTCCATCTGCTCCGAGAAGCGATGACGACTCGGGCCGAACTCGACCTCGCCAGCTACGACCGCCTGTTCCCTGCACAGGACTTCATGCCGAAGGGCTCGTTCGGCAATCTCATCGCGCTGCCACTCCAGGGTGAGTGCCGCAAGCGCGGCACCACACTGTTCCTCGATCCCGCGACCCTTGAGCCCTACGACGACCAGTGGGCGCACCTGTCGAGCATCGACCGCCTGACGCCGGAGTCGGCGAAGACGATCGCGGCCGCATTCAGCGAGCTGGCTGCCGGACCCGACGCCGCCACGTACCGCCGCGCCCGAACATCCGGATCCGCACCGAAACCGCCCGCAGAGATCAAGGCCCACGCCGGGGCGATGCTCGCCGTCGACCGGATCGGCGTCCCTCCTGCGCTCGTCGCGGCTCTCAAACATCTGGCGTCGTTGCACAATCCCGAGTTCTACGAAAAGGAGAAGCTGCGCTTCTCGACATGGAATACCCCTCGGTTCATCCGCTGCTATCGAGAGAATCTCGATCAGCTCCTGCTGCCACGAGGCCTGCGCGAGAAGGCCGAGAAGATCGTTGATGAGGCAGGCAGTCGACTGGTCGTTGCTGACGATTACGAATCTGTTGGCGCGATCGATGTGTCCCTTGAGTCGAAGCTCACGCCAGAGCAGGATTGGGCACTCGACGCGCTCAGTTCCCATGACCTCGGCATGCTCGTAGCGCCACCCGGTTCGGGCAAGACAGTGGTCGGCTGCGCTCTCATCGCCCGCACCGGCAGTCCCACTTTGGTTCTCGTCGACCGGAAACCGCTGGTGGATCAATGGCGTGACCGGCTCGTGACCCATCTGGCTCTCGAGCCGAAGCAGATTGGTCAGGTGGGCGGAGGGCGGAGGCGCGCCACGCGAATTGTTGACGTAGCCATGGTTCAGAGCCTTGCCCGGCGCGATGACGTCGCTGAGATGACGGCCGGGTACGGCCTGGTCATTGTGGATGAGTGCCACCACGTGCCGGCCGTGACGTTCGAGCGCGCCGTCCGGCAGATTCCCGTCCGACGGTGGGCGGGCCTCACGGCGACCCCATACCGGCGAGATGGCCTCCAGGCGATGATGGCGATGCAGTGCGGCCCAATTCGGCACCGGATGCGCGAGCAGGCCGCCAGTGCCCTCCGCTCCCTCGATCTGATAGTTCACGAGACACGCCATCGAACTGCGGAAGACGGTGAGCACATTCAGACGATCTTCCGCGGGATAGTCGAGGACGCCAAGCGTACGAGCGCCATCTGCGACGACGTCGCTGCCGCTGGAACCGCCGGGCGAAACTCGCTGGTACTCACGCGATGGACCGAACATCTCGAGGACATCGTCACGAACCTGGCTGAACGAGGACTGGACCCGCTCGTCCTTCACGGCGGCCTTGGGAAGAGGGCGCGCAAGGCTGTCACTGATCGACTCTCCCAATCCGACTCCGGGCTCCTCCTGGTCGCCACCGCGAGCTTGCTCGGGGAAGGGTTCGATTGCCCGCCCCTCGACACGCTCTTTCTCGCCTTCCCGATCAGGTTCAAGGGCAACGTGGTGCAGTACGTGGGGCGGGTCCTACGACCAACCGCGACCAAGAGCCGCGTGGAGGTCCACGACTACGTCGACGTCAACGTGCCGCAGCTGGCACGGATGCATGACGAGCGTCGCACCGCTTATGCCGCCCTCGGGTTCAACCTCCCGCAAGCCGGCAGCCGCCACTCACGAACCAGCCGTAAGCGCCCGGTGTAGGGATGGGAGTAGGGATACGAAGACTCCTTGGCGCCGTCCCGCCCACGCCTGCGTCAAGGAATATGCACGCCAGAGATGGCGCGGGCGATAACTAGCCGCTGAATTTCACTTGTTCCCTCAAAAATCGTGTAGATCTTCGAGTCGCGGTGCCAACGCTCGACGGGGTACTCGCGAACGTAGCCGTAGCCGCCGAGGATCTGGATGGCCTGCTCGGTCACCCTCACCGCGGTCTCGCCGGCGAAGAGCTTCGACATGGAGCCCTCACCCGCCTCGAACTTCTTGCCGTTGCGGCCCATCCAACCGGCGCGCCACACCAGCAGGCGTGAGGCGTCGATCCGCGTCTTCATGTCGGCCAGCTTGAAGGCGATGGCCTGGTTCTCGATGATCGCCCGGTTGAACTGCTTGCGCTCCTTGGCGTACTCGAGCGCGTACTCGTAGGCGGCGCGTGCGATCCCAACAGCCTGGGCGCCGACGGCGGGGCGGGTGGTCTCGAAGGTCGCCATCGCAGCCTGGGTGCGCGATGACTTGCCCTCACGCGCACGCGCCAGGCGCTCGTCGAGCTTCTCCTTGCCGCCCAGCAGCCAGTTGCCGGGAACGCGGCAGTCCTCGAGGACGACCTCGGCGGTGTGGGACGCGCGGATGCCGTGCTTCTTGA
Source organism: Acidimicrobiia bacterium (assembly GCA_019243595.1). GTDB lineage: Bacteria > Actinomycetota > Acidimicrobiia > Acidimicrobiales > AC-14 > CADDZP01. The sequence goes on along the minus strand of JAFAUA010000528.1, from coordinate 110 downwards.
ACTTCTGGCCCTGGCGGATGCCGGGATGGTTCGGCCCGACGACGAAGGCAGCGTGACCGCGCGACCCGAGCTCGGGATCCACGCTCAGCACCAGGATGTGCACGTCGGCA
>JAFAUA010000440.1 GCA_019243595.1 Acidimicrobiia bacterium | reverse complement strand
TCGCCGAGCGCGTCATCGGCTACAGCCGGGCGGGCATCGAGGTCACCAAGCGCATGCTGTGGTCGAGCCTCGACGCCAGCAGCCTCACGGCCCAGATGGACCACGAGGGCATCGGCCAGCTCTACGTGCGCCTCACCACCAAGAACTTCGAAGAGGCGATCCGGGCCCGCAAGGAGAAGCGGGCGCCGGTCTACGAGGACTAGGGATTCGCCCGCTCGAGCTTGAAGACGCGAAGGTCGCGACCGCTGCGCTCGGTGTACTTGGTCCACGCCGGCCAGATGCGCAGGAGGTCGGGCCACACCTTCGCCTTCTCGTCGGGGTCGAGAAGGTGGGCGACGACCGGGATGTCCTCGCCTTTGAACGTCGCCGTCGCCTCGGGGTTGGCGATCAGGTTCGCCGTCCAGGCGGGGTGGTTCTCCTTGCCGAAGTTGCTGCCGACGACGAGGAAGCCGCCGTCGACGGGCAGGGCCGCCATCGGGGCCTTGCGGGGTTGCCCGGTCTTCCGGCCGGTCGTCGTCAGCACGATGCTGGGCACCAGCATCTGACTGAGCACGACGCGCCCGCCCGTGATCTTGTTCAGCAGGCGGTCGACCGGCGGGAGCAGCTTCGGGCCTGTTGCGGCAAACCCTCTTGTAGTGGCCAGCCTTTGCACGGCCCGCCCGATGGCGCTGTCCGATCTCGGCATGAGCGGACAGTAACCCGGTCGACGTACTGTCCGTCTTGGTGTTCCTCGATCTCACTCCTGAGCAGAAGGCGCTTCAGCAGGAGCTGCGCGAGTACTTCGCCGACCTGGTGAAGGCCAGGTCGGCCCAGGATCTCGACGAAGAAGAGATGGGGGAGGGCTGGAAGGCCACCATCCGCCAGATGGGCAAGGACGGCTGGCTCGGCGTCGGCTGGCCCAAGGAGTACGGCGGCCAGGGCCGGGGTGCGATCGAGCAGCTCATCTTCCTCGAGGAGGCGGGCCGCGCCGGCGCGCCGATCCCGCTGGTCACCCTCAACACCGTGGGTCCGACCCTCGCCCAGTTCGGCACCGACGAGCAGAAGCAGAAGTTCCTGCCCGGCATCCTCGCCGGCGAGATCCACTTCGCCATCGGCTACACCGAGCCGGGAGCAGGCACCGACCTGGCGTCATTGCGCACGGGCGCCGTTCGCGACGGCGACGAGTACATCGTCAACGGCCAGAAGGTGTTCACCAGCGGGGCCCACGTGGCCGACTACGTGTGGCTGGCGTGTCGCACCGATCCGGCGGCGCCAAAGCACAAGGGCATCTCGATCCTGATCGTCGACGCCGACCAACCAGGCTTCAAGTGGACGCCGATCAACACCCTGTCCCTCGGCTTCACCAGCGCCACGTACTACGAGGACGTCCGGGTGCCGGCCTCGATGCGCGTCGGCGAGGAGAACGCCGGCTGGAAGATGATCACCACCCAGCTGAATTTCGAGCGGGTGGCGCTCGGCCCGTCAGGCCGCATCTTCCGCTCGCTCGACGCCGTGGCCCAGTGGACGAAGGAGACTCGTTTCGCCGACGGCACGCGCGTCATCGACCTCGACTGGGTGCGCACCAACCTGGCTCGCGTGCGGGCCAAGGCCGAGGTCGCCGAGCTCCTCAACTGGCGGGTGGCGTGGGAACAGGAGCAGGGACGCATGAACCCGGCCGATGCGTCGGCGATGAAGGTCTACGGCACCGAGCTGCGCCAGGAGACGGCGCGTCTGCTGCTCGAAGTCATCGGCGCCGCCGGCTACCTCCGGGAGGGCTCGCCCGGGGCCGTGCTCGAGGGCATGCTCGAGCGCGATTTCCGCGGGTCGGTTGTGGGCACCTTCGGCGGCGGCGTCAACGAGGTCCAGCGCGAGATCATCGTGACCGCCGGGCTCGGCATGCCGCGCCCGCCCCGCTGAGCGGGGGCTCGACTAGTCGATCGTGAAGACCCGGGTCAGCCCGGTGATCTCGAGGACCTTTCTCACGCCGTGAGAGGGGGATCGCAGGACGATCTCGCCGTTCATCGAGCGGAAGCGCTTGAGCGGGCCGACGAGGGCGGCCAAGCCCGTCGAGTCCATGAACGTCACGTTGGTCATGTCGACGACCACCTTGTTCTCGCCGCTGCTCGAGACTGCAATCAGCGCTTCGCGGACGCGACCTGACGTGGTGATGTCGATCTCGCCGGTCAGTACGATCGTCGTTGGACTGGTCGTGTCGGCAACCTCGATCCGAAGGTTGCGACCCGCTTCGGGCACGAGGTCCTCCCTCGCGTCTACGTGCCCCGTCTGCTTCAGGGAAGTGCGACAGTCAACTGTACGCCGCGGTCACTCCTGGTCAAGGAGTCGCCGGGGATGGCGACCGTCGACGTAGCCGAGGAACGGTGGGTACACGTTGTAGCCGAGCAGCTCCTGCAGCCGTTCCGGGAGTTGGCGGACAATGTCGGCCGGCACACCGAGGATGTGGTTCTCCTGGGGCCGGACCCACGACGCCGCGTACTCGAGCACCACGCCGAGGCGCGGCCGATCGCTGCGGTTGGCGCCGCCGCCGTGCCAGAGCGTGCCGAGGTAGAACATCACCGAGCCGGCCGGCATCTCGGCGACCTTGACCTCGGTGTTCTCGTCGGGCTTGCGATCGGTCCAGCGGTGACTGCCAGGGACGAGGCGGGTGGCGCCGTTCTCCTCGGTGAAGTCGTCGAACGGCCACATGCACGTGAGGACGACCTGATCGTGAGGGCGGGGAAGGGGATACACGGCGTCGTCGTGGTGCAGGACCTGCGCCGGTTCGCCGGGGCCGATGAGGATTCCCGTGGGCGCGCTCAGCTGGTAGTCGTGCAGCACCGCATCGAGGACGCCGAGCACCAAGGGATGGGTGGCTGCGTCGTCGAGCAGCCGGGTCTTCCGGAAGAGCGCGTAGATGCGGCGGGTGTGGAAGCCCTCGAAGGAGTTGCGGCCGCGGGGGACGTCGTCGGCGATGGCGGTCAGCTCGGCCCGGATGGTCTCGGCCTCGTCGCGACGCAGCACGTTCGGCACGATCGAGTAGCCGTCGCGGTCGAGGTCAGCCAGCACGTCTTCGACCGTGGCCGCCTGAGTGAGGGTGCTCACTGGTTCGCCGCCTCCTCTTCCTCGTCCTCGCCGAAGCCCTTGGCGATCAGGAAGCCGCGGGCCCGCTCGGCCAGCGGATAGCGGTCGACCAGCGCTCGAAAGCGAGGGCCGTGGCCGTGGTAGCGGAGGTGGGCGAGCTCGTGGACGATGACGTAGTCCAGCACCCATCGGGGGTAGCCGGCGAGACGGGCCGAGATGCGGATGGTCTTGTCGGCCGGCGTGCACGATCCCCAGATCGAAGTCTGGTTGGTGGCCCACGTGATGCTGGCCGGTTGGGGAAGGTCGTGGCGGTCGGCGAGCTGGCGGGCTCGGCGCGCGACGTCGATGCGGTCGGCGTCCCGCCGCCGCTCGAGGCGCTTGACCATGACGTCGGCCCAATGCTCCTCCTCGGCCTTGGAGAAGGTGTGCGGGATCGACAGCCGGACCACGCCGTTGCGCTCGACGGCTTGGATCGTCTTTCGCCGTCGAGTGCTGCGGATCACCTCGACCTTCATGTGTCCATCAAACCAGGCGGGTGAGACATCGAGGCGCCATGCCGTACGGTCGCCGCTCGTGGAGGTCCGCACCGGCCGGGTGAAGGCGGCAGGGGTCGCGATCGTGTTCGCCGCCGTCACCGGTGCGTTCGCGTTGCTGGCGCAGAGCACGGGCGCGGCGTGGGTCGGCGTTGGCTTGTTCAGTCTCGGCGTCCTCGCCAGCGGGAAGCGCGCCTTTCTGCCGACGACGATGTTCCGTCTCGAGGACAGGCAACTGGTGATCGTCGGTGGCGTCCGCGGTCGTCCGTCTGTGCCGTGGCGTCAGATCCAGGCCGTCGAGATCCGCCGCCGCCGCCTGCGCGGTTCGGTCGTGGTCTTGACGATCGCCGATGGCCAACAAGGCCGCCGGCTGGAGTTCAGCGACACCTGGCTCGACAAGAGCGGCTCTGTAATCGCCACATCGATCGCCGACCGCGCAGGCGTCCCGAGAAGTTGAAGCAGTTGTAGCCTCCGTCGCGACTTTCGGGGAGGACACCATGAGGAAGAGCGCGGTTCTGGTCGCTGCTGCCGCGGCAACGGCGTTGACGTCGGCGTGGATGACAGTTCCGGCGGGGGCGGCGACCACGTTTTCGGTGAGCTGCACGGCCGGGCAGCCGAACAACCTCCAGTCAACGTTGAACACGGCTCCGTCCGGCTCGACGATCCACATCAGCGGCACCTGCACGGGCAACTTCACCGTGCCCGCCAACAAGGCCCTGACGCTCGCTGGGACGGCGACGCTCGATGGTGACGGGAGCGGGACGGTCCTGACGATCAACGGCGGAGACAACGTCCGTGTGAGCTCCCTCACTTTCCGGCACGGCGACCCAGGAATCAAGGCGCTCGATGGCGCCACTGTGACCCTGAGCGGCTCCACCGTGTCGGGGAACACGGACGGCGCGTTCGGCGGTGTCGCCGGCATCGACAACAGCGGCACCATGACCCTCAACAGCTCGACCGTGTCGGGCAACACGGCAACCGGTGACAGCAGCACCGGTGGCATCAACAACAGCGGCACGATGACCCTGAACAGCTCGAGAGTGTCGGGGAACACAGGGTCCGAGATCGGCGGCGTGTTCAGCAACGGTGGGAGCGCGACCACGACGTTCAACAGCTCCACCGTGTCAGGCAACACGGCGACGGGGCCGGACGGCGTCGGCGGCATCCAGGACGAGCTTTCGGTGACGCTGAACAACTCCAGCGTGTCGAACAACAGCGCAGACGACGGCGGGGGAGGCGGTATCTACGCAGCCGGAACGTTGGTGATCGTCAATTCCCGTGTCACTGGGAACTCCGCCATCGACGGCGGCGGTCTCTACGACGATTTCGCGACCGTCAGCATCCGCAGCTCGACGTTCTCGGGCAACACGGCGAGCCACGAGGGCGGCGGCATCTTCAACTCCTTCGGCAGCCTGACGCTGACCCACTCGGCCGTGACCAGCAACACCGCTGGGTCGGCGGGCGGCGGCATCTTCAATGAGGGAGGGACGGTCACCCTCCAGAACTCCAGCGTCTCCGGGAACACGCCTGACAACTGCAACAGCTGCTGAGGGGGCGGAGGAGATTCAGCTACACCTGCTCGATACGACGTCAGCAGGGTCGGATGACACCGCCGTCGAGCGCCGTTGCGGTTTCGGCGGCGGGTAGCAGGGCGTAGCGAGCCCCGCGGCGCAGCTTCGTGCTGCATGGCTGCCCGGCGA
>JAFAUA010000392.1 GCA_019243595.1 Acidimicrobiia bacterium | reverse complement strand
GGCGCCAGGATCAGGGTGTTCTGGCCCTCGCTGATCGCCTCCCAGCCCTGCTCCTGAGCGGGTGTCGGCTCCGCAAACGCGCCCTCGAACCAGGCGCGAGTGAGCTCAGAAAACCGACTGAGAGAAGCCACCGGCCAAGGGTAGGTTCGTCCGATGGACTACGTGCACTGGCACGACCGCCCCAAGCTCAAAAGACCGGTTTTGGTGGCCGCGTTCGAAGGCTGGAACGACGCCGCCGACGCCGCGACCACGGCCGCGAAGTTCCTGCGCGACCACTGGGCCGCCCGCCAGTTCGCCGAGATCGACCCTGAGGAGTTCTACGACTTCTCGGCGACCCGGCCGCAGGTGCAGCTCGTCGACGGCCTGACGCGCGAGATCGTCTGGCCGGCCAATGAGCTCTATGCGGCGTCGGTCCCCGGCAGCGACCACGACGTCATCGTGCTGCTCGGCGTCGAGCCCGGGCTGAAGTGGAAGACGTTCTGCCGCCAGATCGTCGACGTCGGCCGCGAGCTCGGCGTCGAGATGTTCATCACGTTGGGCGCCCTCCTGGCCGACGTCCCGCACACCCGGCCCGTGCGCGTCACCGGGACGGCCGCCGATCCCGAGCTCGTGCAACGGCTCGGCCTCCAGCGCTCGCGGTACGAGGGCCCCACCGGCATCGTGGGCGTGCTCCACGACGCGTTCAGCACGGCCAGCATTCCCTCGGCGTCGCTGTGGGCGGCCGTGCCGCACTACGTCGCCGCCACGCCGTCGCCGAAGGCGGCCCTGGCGCTCGTCGAGCGGGCCGCCGAGATGCTGGGATCCGCAGTGCCGACGACCGCCCTCGAGATCGCCGCTGCGTCCTACGAGCGCCAGGTCAGCGAGGTCGTCGAGAGCGACGACGATGTCTCCGAGTACGTCCACCGGCTCGAGGAGAGCACCGACGACGGCGACGACGACGAGCTCGAGATCCCGAGCGGCGACGCCCTGGCCGCCGACTTCGAGCGCTACCTGCGGGAGCAGCAGGGCGAATAGGGCAACGGGCTAGTTCTGTCGTAGTCCCGAAATTTGGCCCTTTCAGGGCGCGTACCGGGCGGCCGATACTTCTTCCATGCACGAGTGTCCCGAGTGCGGGAAGAGGATGGCCACGGCCGGCGGCCTGGAGATCCACCAGCAGATCGCCCACGGCGCCCCTGAGGTCAAGGCCGCCTACGAGTCCGGCCCCGCCGACGACGCCGCCCAGGTGCCGTCGCTGGCCTCGGTGCCACGCGCCGAGCGCGATCCCCGCGCCATCGTGGCCATGGAGCGCCCGCGCCGAGAGTCAAAGCTCACCGCGGTGCCAGCCATCGCCTTCGCCATCCTCGCCGTGCTGATCGCGGGCGTGGCAAGCGTCCTCGTCCGCAACAACGAGAGCACGTCGACACCGTTGGCGATGATCCAAGCGTCGGCGGACACGACCGCTGGGGCCAAGACCGCCCAGATCAGCGCGACCGTGAAGACTGCCTCCGGGCCACTAGCCAACGGAATCTCCGTCGACGGCGGATTCGACTTCGGTAACCGGCGCGCCAGCCTCCTGGTCGACCCGAGCAAGTTCGGCCTCACCGGCGTCGGCAAGATCGAAGCAATCGCCGATTACTCGTCTGGCTTCGTTATGTACATGAAGTTCCCGTCCGAGCTCTCGTCTCAGCTCGGCGGCAAGCCCTGGCTGAAGATCGATCTGGCCTCCCTCCTGAAGCAGGAGGGCGTCGACGTGGACCTCGGCGCCCTGACCCAGGGCCAGTCCAACGACCCCACGTCGGGTCTGCAGCTGCTTCGCGGTGCGGACAGCGTGGTGACCGTCGGCACCGAAGACATCCGGGGCACGCAGACCACGCACTACCGCCTGGTCATCGATATCGAAAAGGCCATCGCCGCGGCGCCGGCCAGCACGCGCGACGCCATGACCAAGCTGGCCAACCTCTACACGGTCAAGACGTTCCCGATGGACGTCTGGCTCGACTCACAGGGGCGAGTGAACCGCTTCCAGCAGACAATCGATCCGAGCACGATCCACCTGCCCGCCGGCGTGTCCGCACAGAACAATCCCTTCGCCGCCGGACCGATCACGATGACCTACGACATGTACGACTTCGGCGCGCCGGTCGACGTCACGGTGCCGCCGGTCGACCAGACCACCGACCTGAGTCAGCTGCTCAAGAACGGCGGCAATTAAGCGCCAACGGCTCAGGCCGAGGCTTGCTCCAGCTCGGCCAGTGACTTCTCGATGCCCTCGGCCAGCACGCCGAGGTCGGGCACGGCGTCGCGGTCGCCGGTGAGGCCGAACCCCAGGGCGCCGTCGTAGGAGAGCACGGCGACGACGACCGCCGCCCCCGCGAAGGCGCCGACGTAGGGGAACGCTTCGAGCATCTTGGCGCCCATGCAGTACAGGGGCTGCTGCGGACCGGGCACGTTGGTCACGCCGATGTTGATCGAGCGCTGGAACGGCATCAGCCGGGCGGCCAGCGAGAACAGCGTCGCCGGCGCGTAGTCGGCCAGGCCGGTGAGAACCTCGGCGCCGACGGCCTGCTGGGTCTCCTTCAGGTGCTGGGTCTGGGCGCTGATGGTCCTCACCCGCTCGCCGGGGTCGCGGACGCCGACGGGGAGGTCGACCATCAAACCCGAGACCTTGTTGCCCAGCGCCATGCGCTGGGAGTCGTCGCGCACCGACACGGGGACGAACGCCTTGAGGGTGAGGCCGTCGACTGCCTCGTCCCGGCTCTCGAGGAAGTGGCGGAGACCGCCGGCGACGCTGGCCAGAACCACGTCGTTGACGGTGGCGCCGAGCGTGCGCTTGGCGTGCTTCACCGGCGCCAGGTCGGCGCGCACGAACTCGACGCGGCGATGCGGCCCGACGGCAACGTTCAGCGGCGTGCGGGGAGCCAGCGCGCCCATCGCCGCCAGCGTCTGCACGGCCTTGGTGAAGCGGTTGGCCACCTGGCGCGGCCCGCGCACGACGGCGCGCGCCGAACGGACCATCTCCGCAGGGACGGTTACGCGCTCGAGGAGGCTGTCACGCAGGAGCTCCATCGGCTGCGGCGGGGACTTGGGCGTCCAGGTCGGCGCCTGGACCGGCTCGGGGTGGGGTTCGAAGTCGAGGAGGACGGTGGCCACGTCGACACCGGAGATGCCGTCGACCAGGGCGTGATGGGTCTTCTGGATGATCGCCACCCGGTCGCCCTCGAGCCCCTCGACGAACCACAGCTCCCACAGTGGACGCCGGCGGTCGAGCACCGTCGACTGCAGACGCCCCATCAGCGTCTTGAGCTGCTCCTCGTTGCCCGGCTTCGGCAGCGCCGTCAGGCGCACGTGGTAGTTGAGATCGAAGTCGTGGTCGTCGACCCAGATCGGCCGGCCCTGACCGAACGGCACCGTCATGATCTTCTTGCGGAAGCGGGGGACGAGGTGCAGGCGGCTGGAGATGACCTCCCGCGCGTCCTCGAGGCGGAAGCGCCCGGCGTCGTCGAAGAACGGTGGGCCTTCGAAGACCGCCAGCGAGCCGACGTGCATCGGCTGCGCTTCGCTCTCCAGGTGCAGGAACGACGCGTCGAGCCCGGTCAGCCGGTCGTATTCCATTGTCCCCTCCTCGTTGTTCGAGGTTGCCGCCGGGTTCGAGACTACGCCTACGGATGAGCCCCGAAGCTCGCCATCACCTGGGCCGCATTGGGGAAGACGGCGGCGAGGGAGTTGATGAGATCGGCGGGGCGGGCGATCCGGTAGGCGTTGCGCGCCGCGTAGATGCGCAGGGCGCAGTCGACGAGGTTGAGGTCGCCGAGGTTGGCGAGCGCCTTGGCCCCCTGGATGTAGACGCCCTGGTTGTAGAACGCGTGGTTGTTGCCCCAGTAGGTCATCGGCTCGCCGAGGTGACCGGCCGCGCCGGCCCCGATGGAGGCCGTCTTGAAGCCGTCGATCGTGCCCTCGTAACGACCCTCGGCGTAGGTCGCCAGGCCCTCGTCGAGCCACGGGTCGCGGCCCTGGTTGTTGCCGACCAGGCTGTAGAACCACTGGTGCCCGAGCTCATGGCTCGTCGTGCGGCCGATGGTGCTCGGCCCCTGCATCACAAACGTCGGGTACTCGATGCCGCCGCTGAGGCTCGGTGTGATGGCGAGGGTGTAAGTCGACCACGCGTAGGGCCCGAAGCGGGCGCTGTGGGTCTGCAGCACGTTGACGGCCTTGGCCGCGAACTGGGCGGGGTCGACGCCCGTGCCGGCCGATGCTCCCACGGTGACGCTGACGGGGTCGGGCGCGCGCGCGGTCGCGGTGGCGACAGTGAAGCGACCCGTCGACATGGCGAAGTCGCGGACGGCCGTCGCGCTCCAGTGCCCGGGACGGTCCTGGGTGCCGCTGGCCAGGACGCCGAGGTCGGCGGGGTTCGTCGTCACCGTCACGTCGAAGTCCGCAGTGGGGGCCGTGGACGCCTCGGCGAACTGCGGCGGCGGCGGCTCGTCGTCCCACCCCACGCCCGATTCCCAGGGGAGGATCGGGAAGAAGGAGCCGAGGCGCACCGCGTCGCCGATGCGCGCCACCCGATCGTTCACGGCGCCCGGAAGGGTGAGGCGCCAGGTCATCGCCGCGTCGACAGGCTGGCCGGCGGGGTGGGTACCCGGCAGCACGAGCGTCGTTGGGTTGGAGAAGCTGCTCGGCGCCGCGGTGCCGCCGACGGTGATGTTGCCCACGTCCAGGTGGGAGCCGACGCCGGCCAGCGCCGGGCCGTTCGGCCAGAGGCGGAAGACGAGCTTGTCGGTGGGCGCGTCCGGAGTGAAGCGCACCTTGAGGTCGCCGGAGACCGAGTTCGACGGCAGGTCGACGTTGACGGTCAGGGTGTAGCGAGGCCGGTTCGGATCCGGCTGGGCCCGCGCCGGCACGGCTGGACAGTTCGCAGGCGGCGGGGCCGCGGGTGCAGTTGTCGTCGGCGCCGCAATCGTGGAGGTCGACGTTGACGTGGAGGACGTCGACGTTCCCGACTGCCGAACGAGCGCGTGCTTGCCCCCGCCCCCGCTGCACGCCGCACCCAGAAGAGAGCACGCCATAGCCAGCGCCACGACCGAAAGCCAAAAACCTCTCCGATCTTGGGCGCGTGAGCCGTTTGTGCCCGTTCTCGACAGAGAATTACGCGATCGGAGAGCTTTGGGCACGGGGCCATGGTGGCGGAAGTACGGTCCGGGCGTGGCGCGGCTGACCCCCACGTGTGTGTGGCGCATCTCCCCTGCGGTGGTGCTTGCCCTGCAGGATCGGTTCGGCGACCCGGTCGACGCCTACGTCAACGGCTCGCAGGTGTGGCTGCGCGACGACGGGCCCGACGAACTCGTCTTCGAGTGGCGGCTGCATCCCGTCGCCGGGTACGAGCGGCCGAAGGGCGTCGCCACCGAGGAACTGTTCTCCAAGGCCGCGCTCGCCTTCGCCACCGACGAGGCCGCGCCGGCGCCGCTCACCGACCTGTGGGAAGGCCTCGAGTGCTTCCCCGCCT
>JAFAUA010000281.1 GCA_019243595.1 Acidimicrobiia bacterium | reverse complement strand
CCGGCCGGACCTGGCCGCCGCCCGCCGGGAGAACGACGAGGTCTACGACTTCCTCCGCTCCGGTGCCGCCCGCTACGGCCTCGGCTTCTGGGAGCCGGGCGCGGGGATCATCCACCAGGTCGTGCTCGAGCAGTACGCCTTCCCCGGGGCGATGATTATCGGCACCGACAGCCACACGCCCAACGCCGGCGGCCTCGGGATGGTTGCCGTGGGCGTGGGTGGTGCCGACGCCGTCGATGTCATGGTCGGCGGGGCGTTCGGCGTGCGCTGGCCCGAGCTGATCGGGGTGCACCTCACAGGCGCCATGAGCGGCTGGACGTCGCCGAAGGACGTCATCCTCCGGGTGGCCGACATCCTCACCGTGAAGGGCGGCACCGGCGCCATCGTCGAGTACTTCGGGCCGGGCACCGAGTCGATCTCGACGACGGGCAAGGCCACCATCTGCAACATGGGCGCCGAGATCGGCGCCACCACGTCGCTGTTCCCCTACGACGACCACGGCGACGCCTACCTCCGGGCGACCGAGCGCGCCGCGATCGCCGACGCGGCCCGCGCCGTGCTCGGCGACCTGCGTCCCGACGACGATGTCGTCAACGATCCCGGGCGCTGCTTCGACCGGGTCATCGAGATCGACCTGTCGACGTTGGAGCCGCGCATCAACGGTCCCCACTCACCCGACCTCGCCCACAAGGTTTCCGAGGTCGGCGCCCACGCCAAGGAGAACGGGTGGCCGGAGAAGATCAGCTCGGCGCTGATCGGCTCGTGCACGAACTCGTCCTACGAGGACATCACCCGCACCGCGTCGATCGCACGCCAGGCGGCCAACGCCGGCCTGCGGGTGAAGACGCCCCTGCTCGTCACCCCCGGGTCCGAGCGGGTGCACGCCACCATCGAGCGCGACGGACTGCTCGCCGACCTGGAGGCGATCGGTGCGACCGTGCTGGCCAACGCCTGCGGGCCGTGCATCGGCCAGTGGAAGCGTGACGACGTCTCCGAGGGCGACGTAAACGTGATCGTCAACTCCTACAACCGCAACTTCCCAAAGCGCAATGACGGCCTGTCGTCGACACTCGCCTTCGTCACGTCGCCCGAGACGGTGATGGCCTACGCCCTGGCCGGCACCCTCGACTTCAACCCGCTCACCGACGAGATCGACGGCACGCGTCTCGACGAGCCCAAGGGCATGACGCTGCCGCAGCAGGGCTTCGAGTCCGGTACCGAGGGCTTCATCGCCCCGCCCGAGGACGGGTCGGGCGTCGACGTGGTGGTCGACCCGAACAGCGAACGGCTCCAGCTGCTGGAGCCCTTCCCGGCGTGGGACGGCCAGGACTACGTCGAGCTGCCGGTGCTGATGAAGGCCCAGGGCAAGTGCACCACCGACCACATCTCGGCTGCCGGCAAGTGGCTGCGGTTCCGCGGCCACCTCGAGAACATCTCCGGCAACCTCTTCCTCGGTGCGGTCAACGCCTTCACCGGCGGGGCGGGCGAGGGTCGCTGCCCGGTGCACGAGACCACCGAGTCCTATCCCGACGCCGCCCGCCACTGCCGCGAGGCCGGCGTGGCGTGGTGCGCCGTCGGCGACGAGAACTACGGCGAGGGTTCGTCGCGGGAGCACGCGGCGATGGAGCCCCGGTTCCAGAACGGCCGCGTGGTGTTCGCCCGGTCGTTCGCCCGCATCCACGAGACCAACCTCAAGAAGCAGGGGATGCTGGCACTGACGTTCGCCGATCCGTCGACCTACGACGCCATCCGCGAGGACGACACCATCTCCGTGCTCGGCCTTGCCGACCTGGCCCCCGACACCGACGTCCGCTGCCGCATCAACCACGCCGACGGCGCGACCCACGACTTCGAGTGCACCCACACGATGTCGGCCGAGCACATCGAGTGGTTCAAGGCCGGCAGCGCCTTGAACCTCATCCGCCAGAAGTACGCGGCCTCTTAAGAGGGCGGTTTCGTTCTCGCCAGTTCCTCAGCGGTGGGTTCGTGGCGCTCCCGGGACTCGGGGGGGAGCAGGTCCATGATCGCCGTCATGATGCGGTCGGTGTCGGCCTGGGGGTCCGTGTAGTCGAGGGCGACTGGTTCGCCGACGCGCACACGGATCTCCGGCGCCCGCAGCACGTTGGTGACGTTGGGGACCCGGGAGCGGCGGGGCCACACCTTCTCGGTGCCCCACAGCCCGATGGGGATGACCGGCGCACGGGTCATCGCCGCCAACCGGGCTGCCCCCCACTTGCCCTTCAAGACCGGCTCGAAGAACGCTTCGCCGCGCGGGATCGTCCCCTGCGGCATCAGCGCCACCAGCTGGCCGCCTTCCAAGGCCTCGGC
>JAFAUA010000164.1 GCA_019243595.1 Acidimicrobiia bacterium | reverse complement strand
CGAGAGCGCCGAGCCCTAGCGGACCCCCAGGTAGAAGCTGGTGATGGCGAGGATGGCGTACACCGCCATCAGCTGCGCGCCTTCGAGCCAGTTGGTGATGCCGTCGTAACAGACGAACGCCACGACGATGACCCCCAGCCCGATGGCGCTGATGTCGAACGGGGTGAAGTCCAGATGCAGGTGGTGGCCGAACGCCAGCCCTGCGAACACGAGCAGTGGCGCGACGACCAGGGCGACCTGGGTCGACGAGCCGATGGCGATGGCGACCGCCAGGTCGCTCTTGTCGCGGAGCGCAGCGCGCACGGCCGTCGAGTGCTCGGCCGCGTTGGCGACGATCGGCACGAGGATGAGCCCGACCCACAGCCGGGACAGACCCAGGGACCGCACTGTGGGCTCGAGGGCCTTGGTGAGGAGCTCGGCCTCGACGGCGACGAGCGCGCCTGCCAAGGCGAGAAGGCCGATCGAGCCGCGCAGCGACATCGTCGCTTGCTGTTCGTCGGAGGGCTGGGCGCCACGCCCAGACTCGGGGTGGGTCACAAAGGTGAACAGCAGGGACGCCCCGTACATGATCAACAGCACGACGGCGACGCCGATGGACACGGCCTCGATGCGGAACTCGGTGGGATGGGCGCCGCGCGCGTAGAGGGCGGGCATGAGAATTCCCGCGACCGCAATCGCCATCGAGGCGATGCCGGTCCCAGCCGCGGCCGCCGAAAACCGCAGCTCCCGGAAGCGGAGTCCGCCGGCGAAGAACGACGCTCCCAGCACGAGCAGGAGATTGCCGATGATCGATCCCGTGATCGACGATCGCACGACGGCGAGCTCGCCGTTGGCAACGAGAAACACGCCGACGATGAGCTCGGCGGCATTGCCGAAGGTGGCGTTGAGCAGCCCACCGAGACGGGGCCCGGCGTGGATGGCGAGCTCTTCGGTGGCGTCGCCGAGGAGTCCGGCGAGGGGCACCATGGCCGCCGCCGCCAGCAGGAACCGGGTCGGCTCGGAATGGAACAGCAGGGACAGCAGCGAGACCGGTACCAGCACGGCGGCGCCGACGACCGCCCATCCCGCCTTCACGCGAGCTCGGTCATTTCAGGTGAACAAGGTCAGGCGGCGGAAGCCCTCGGCGTAACGCACGCCGGCGGCGCGGCCGGCCTCCTCGGCCCGTTCCTTGAGGAACGTACGGAAGAACTCGCCGGTCTCGGTGAGCTGGCTGGCGTGGCGGAACAATGCTTCGACCTTGACGTCGAGCGTGTCGGAGATGTCGATCCACGCGTCCGGCTCCATCGTGCCCGAGAGGTAGACGGCGGCGACGTGGTGGACCGGTCCCGCGTCGGGGAAGTAGTGCGGGTTCCCGGCCGCCGGCGCGACGGCGTCGAGCGTGGCCCATCCGGTGGCTCGGTGGTCGTGATGGTTGTAGTAGGTGTTGCCGAAGAACACAGCCGTCGGGTCGGGGCACACCACGATCTGCGGCCGAACCTCGCGGATCACCGAGACGATGTTGCGGCGCAGAGCCGCGGTGTTCTCGAGCTCGCCGTCGTCGTTTTCGAGGCTGCGGTGGCCGGCCAGTCCGAGTACCTCGGCAGCCGACGACATCTCCTCTCTGCGCGTCGCCGCCAGCTCGTCGGGGTCCTGGTTCGGGTCGGGCGAGCCCTTCTCGCCGCGTGTGCAGATCAGCACGTGCACCTCGGCGCCCCCTTGGGCCCACCGGGCAAGCGTGCCCCCGCAGGAGATCTCCGGATCGTCGGGGTGGGCGTAGACGCCGAGCACGCGCGCGGGGATCGCGTCGACGAGCTCGGCCATGGCCGGGGACTGTACCCAGCGCCCACGCCGATGTGGCCGAAATCACGTAGGAACAATCGCCCGGTTCGTCGTACTTTCTTCAAGTGAAGTCGTGCCCCGGTCCCGAGCTCCGTCAAAAGCTCGCCTGGCGCGAGGGAGCGAGAGTTGGCCTCGCCCATGGAGTGGGCGCCGTGTTCGCCGCCGTATCCGGTGCGCTGGCCGCGTCGAACATTCCGGGTCGAGGCATCGGCTGGAGCAAGGTCGACTTCATCATCTTCGGCGCGTATCTCCCCGTGGCGTTCGTCGCCTGCGGACTGCGATCGGCGCACTCCTACAAACGAGCGACCGTTTGGCTCGGAGAAAACCGGTCACCGACCCGCGACGAGCAGCGGCGCACCCTCCGCCTCCCACTCCAGGAAGCCGCCGAGGGCATGGTGCCGTGGGTGGTCGCCGCCGTCATCTGGGTGACGCTCAACCTGGCCTACTACGGCAACAGCTCGACGTTCGCCATTCGTGTCGGCCTCTCGATCCTTCTCGGCGGCCTGGCAACGTCGGCGCTCGTCTACCTGCTGGTCGAGCGGACGTTCCGGCCTCTGTTCGCGCTGGCGCTGGCGGGCGACGTTCCCGAGCGGTCAGGCGCCATGAGCGTTCGTGCTCGCCTCATGCTGTCCTGGGCGCTCGGCG
>JAFAUA010000146.1 GCA_019243595.1 Acidimicrobiia bacterium | reverse complement strand
GGGCCACGCGCGTCGCCCGTCCGAAGCGCTC
This sequence comes from Acidimicrobiia bacterium, assembly GCA_019243595.1. Taxonomy (GTDB): domain Bacteria; phylum Actinomycetota; class Acidimicrobiia; order Acidimicrobiales; family AC-14; genus CADDZP01. The sequence goes on along the minus strand of JAFAUA010000146.1, from coordinate 4,267 downwards.
ATTGGTGCCAACGCACAGAAATTTGGCCATCGATTGGACCAGTCATCGCGACGAAGGTACGCACGGTGCTGGCAAAGGCAGGTGGGATCTTCGGTGTCGTTGCCATCACTGCCTTGCTGGCTGGGAGCGTGGGGGCGGCGGCGATGGAGCCGCCCGCTCGTCCGATGATCGACGTCGCCCCCGCTGCTCAAGCGGTGCCCGAAAGCAACGAGGGCCCGGGCGTCCCTGTAACGCCACTCCCCGATCCGACGACAACCACCACCGCGCCACCACGGGCACCGCGCGTACGCGCCACAACTGCTGCACCGAAAGCGGCCGGCGGCACGGCTGTCTCGTTCACCATCGTCGATCGCCCCCGCTAAAGCTCGGAAGGCGGGGCGCTACTTCACACCCGAGCCGGACGTCAGCCAGAGCTTGGTGGCGTCGAAGGTCCCGAGGACGGTGAGGACCAGGTTCTTCACTCGGGAGGCGATCACCGAGTGGGTCTCGATCTCGAAGATGGGCACGACCGGGACCTGCTGGAGGATCTGCTGCTCGGCCTGCTGGTCCTGGAGGATCCGCGGCGCCTCGTCGGGCTGCGCTTGCCCGGCCTTCAACAGGGCGTCGATCTGCGGATTGGAGAACTGGGTGACGTTCTCGTGCGATCCGGTGAGGAACAGCGGCGACAGGAAGGCGTCGGCCGTCGGATAGGCGGTGAGGCCACCCCAGCCGAGGCGGAACAACTCCTGGGTGCCGCCCAGGGCGAAGTTCAGGTAGTCGGTGTACGGGTGGGGCCGGAGCTCGGCGTTGATGCCGACGTCCTTCAGGTTGGCCTGCATGGCCTTGGCGATCGACTCCTGGGTGGTGTCCTGGTCGTAGTCGATGAAGATCGAGGGCGGGTTGCCGGCGGGGAACGCGTCGTGCAGCAGCGACCGTGCCTTGTCGGGATCGTGGACGCAGATCGCCCCGCACGGGTCGGCCTGGCTCCCCGGGATGCCCTCGGGGACCAGCCTGCTCGTGGCCTGCACGGTGCTGTTGTAGATGCCCTTCACAATGGCGGTGCGGTCGATGGCGGCGAGGATCGCCTCGCGGAACCGCACGTCGGCGAACTTCGGGTTCTTGAGGTTGAAGCCGTAGAACCCGACGGTGGCGTAGGGCTTGAAGCCCGCCTTCCCGTACTTCTCGGCGACCTCGTCGACGCGGTCGGGCGGCACCGGGCTCCAGTCGATGGCCTTGCGGTTGAACGCCGCGTACGACGCCGGTTCGTCGGTGTAGAAGTGGACGTCGACGGCGCTGACCAACGATTTCACCCCTTCTGCAGGCACCAGGTGCAGGACGTTGTCGTCGCGGGACTTGATGCGGAAGGGGCCGCTCGTGACCGGCTGGCGGTTGAAGTCGGGGGCGGGAGGTGTGGCCTCGACCGCCTCCTTGGGCACGATGGCAAAGGTTGGGTTGCCCAGCAAGGCGGGCAGCGTCGACAGCGACTGGTCGAGGTCGAAGTGCACGACGTTGGGTGCCGGCGCCTTGATGCCCGCCAGATCGCCGGCCGTGCCCTTCGGGTCGTTGAACGCCGCGAACCCCGAGATGGGTTCGAGCAGGAACGACGTGGTCGCCGTCGACCCCCGCTTGGCGACGCGCTCGAGCGAGTACTTCACGTCGGCGGAGGTGATCGGGCGGCCGCTCGAGAACTTCGCCAACGGGCTGATCGTGAAGTCCCAGTGCTTCTGGTCGGGCGTCGCCGTCCACGACGCAGCCACCGCGGCCTGCACGGCGAGCGTGTTGGCGTCGTACGTCGTCAGACTGTCGAACAGCTGATCGGCCAGGAGGATCTCGTCGGGCGTGTGGGCCTGCGCGGGATCGAGCGAGTGCGGCCGTTCGATGCCCATTCGGAACGTGCCACCGGAATGGGGCTTGCCGTTGTCCTTGGCCGACCCTCCACCGCCGGTGCAGGCGCCGACGACGAGCGCGGCAACCAGGAGAGCGACAAGTCGTCTCACGGGCGGCTCAGACGACGTCTTGGGCTTCGGCGAAGTGACAGGCGACGGGATGGCCCTGTCCCCTGTCGACCAACTCGGGCTCCTGCTCGGCACAAATGGTCTGTGCCTTCCAGCAGCGCGTGCGGAAACGGCACCCCGAAGGGGGATCTACCGGAGAGGGAACGTCACCCGTCAGCACGATGCGTTTGCGCTGCCGCTCACGTCGCGGATCCGGAATGGGGACCGCCGACAGCAGAGCCTGAGTATAGGGATGCGCCGGTCGGTGGTAGATGTCGTCCCGCGAGCCGATCTCGACGATCTTGCCGAGATACATGACCGCGACGCGGTCAGCGACATGGCGCACGACCGACAGATCGTGGGCGATGAAGAGGTAGGCGAGACCGAGCTGGTCCTGGAGGTCCTCGAGCAGGTTGATGACGCCGGCCTGGATCGACACGTCGAGGGCCGAGACGGGCTCATCGAGGACGAGCAGGTCGGGGTCGAGAGCCAGCGCCCGGGCGATCCCGATGCGCTGGCGTTGCCCGCCCGAGAACTCGTGCGGATACCGATTGGCGTGCTCGGGGTTCAGGCCGACCAGCCGCATCAGCTCCCGGACGCGATCGCGACCCGCGGCGCCGTAACGGTTGTGCACGCGCAACGGCTCGGCGATGATGCCGTTCACCGTCATGCGCGGGTTCAGCGACGCGTACGGGTCCTGGAAGACGATCTGCATCGAGCGCCGCAAGCTGCGCATCGAACGCGACGACTGCGCCAACACGTCGGTGTCCCTGAACACGACGGAACCCGAGGTGGCGGGAAGAAGGCGGAGCAGCAGGCGGGCGGTCGTCGACTTTCCCGAGCCCGACTCCCCCACCAAGCCGAGTGTCTCGCCGGCACCGACGTCGAAGGAGACGCCACAGACGGCGTGCACGTTGCCCACCGCCCGCCGGACGAAGCCGGCCCGAATCGGGAAGTGCTTCACCAGGTCGCGCACGGACAGGATTGTGTTGGGAGGTGCAGCGACGTTTGTCACGACGCTTCCGTCTTCAGGTCGTCGGGCTGCACCTTGGCCACCTCTTCGGAGAAGTGACAGGCCGCCACATGGCTCAGCTCGCCGATGGCACGCAACTCTGGCACCTCGGTGCTGCACGGGTCGGGGACATGCGCGAACTCGCACCTCGGATGAAAAGCACACCCCGGGGGCACGTGGAGGAGCGACGGAGGCTGGCCCTTGATGCGGTGCAGACGCACGTCGGACCGCTCCTCGTCGAGGCGAGGCAAGGAGCCCAGCAGGCCGAGCGTGTACGGGTGGTGGGGCTCGTAGAAGATCTCGTCGACGCTGCCGACCTCCACCTGCCGGCCGGCGTACATCACGATGACCCGATCGGCGACACCCGCCACGACGCCCATGTCGTGGGTGATCAGCACGATCGCCGACTTGGTTCGCTCCTGGATGCGCTCCATGACCTCCAGGACCTGGGCCTGGATGGTGACGTCGAGGGCGGTCGTGGGCTCGTCGGCGATGAGAACGTCGGGCTCGTTGGCGATCGACATGGCGATCATCGCCCGCTGGCGCATGCCTCCCGAGTACTCGTGGGGATACTGCTCGGCCCGCTGCTTCGGATTGGGGATCCCCACCAGGTTGAGGAGCTCGACCACGCGCTCGTGCAGCACGTGCTTGTCGATCTGGGGATCGTGCACGGTGATCGCCTCGGCGATCTGGTCGCCGACCTTGTACACAGGGTCAAGTGCGGTCAGGGCGTCCTGGAAAACCATTGCGATCTTCGAGCCCCGGAGGCGGCGGATCTCGTTCTCCCGGAGTCCGCTGATGGCCCGCCCGCGGAAGAACACGTCGCCACTCACCGACGCCCGCCGCGGAAGGAGCCCCATGATCGCCATCGAGGTCACGCTCTTACCCGACCCCGACTCGCCGACGATCCCGACCACCTCGTTCTCGAATACGTCGAAGGACACGTTGTCGACGGCCTTCACGATGCCGTCGTCGCTCGGGAACTCGACGCGCAGGTTGCGCACCGAGAGCACGGCGTCGACGGGAACGTCGGGCGGGCGCTCCGGCTCGACCTCCTGAAGTTCGTCGACGGGAAGGTCGCCTGCGGCGCTCACCGCACCGCCTGGGGGTCGAAGGCATCGCGCAGACCGTCGCCGATGAAGTTGACGCAGAGCACCACGACGAGCAGCGCCAGGCCCGGGAAGTAGAGGAGGTGGGCCTTGTCCGTGCCCACGTACCCCTCGGCGTCGGCGAGCATGCGCCCCCACGACGTCGTCGGCGGCTGCACGCCGAACCCGAGGAA
>JAFAUA010000130.1 GCA_019243595.1 Acidimicrobiia bacterium | reverse complement strand
GGCCGAGCGCCCTGTCCTGGTCGACCGGTTCCTCGAGGACGCCATCGAAGTCGACGTCGATGCCATCCGCGACGCCACGGGCGAAGTGGTGATCGGCGGGATCATGGAGCACGTCGAAGAGGCGGGCGTGCACTCAGGCGACAGTGCGTGCGTGATCCCGCCGCCGACATTGCCCGCCTCGGTGATCGACGTGCTCGAGGGCTACACGCAGGCGATCGCCGACGCACTCGATGTCCGCGGTCTCATCAACGTGCAATACGCGGTGAAGGCGGGGCAGGTGTTCGTCATCGAGGCCAACCCCCGGGCCAGCCGGACCGTGCCGTTCGTGGCCAAGGCCACCGGTGTGCCGCTGGCCAAGGTGGCGGCCCGGGTCATGCTGGGCGCCACCCTCGAGAAGCTTCGAGCCGAGGGCATCCTGCGCCCGCCGGTCGAGGGTGGCCACGTGTCGGTCAAGGAAGCGGTGCTGCCCTTCAACAAGTTCCCCGATGTCGACACCGTGCTGGGCCCCGAGATGCGCGCCACCGGCGAGGTGATGGGTGTCGACCGCAGCTTCGGTCTGGCCTTCGCCAAGAGCCAGATGGCCGCAGGTGACCGGCTGCCCGACCGTGGCACGGTGCTCTTCTCGCTGGCCGACCGCGACAAGCCCGACGGGATCGTCGCCGCCCGTAAGTTCGCCGAGCTGGGGTTCTCGATCGTGGCCACGCCGGGAACCGCCACCGCCTTCCAGTCCGCAGGTATTCCCGTCGAGAGCACGATCGTGAAGCTCGGCGAGGCCGTGGGCACCGACGCCGTCGACCTTCTGTCGAGCGGCAAGGTCGAGCTCGTCGTGAACACGCCGCGCGGCCGCGGCCCGCGCGCCGACGGCATGTACATCCGCACGGCGGCCAACGTCCACAACGTCCCGTGCCTGACGACGACCGCCGCCGCGCTCGCCGCCGCCGCGGGCATCGCCGACTGGGCAACCCACGGCCTGTCCGTGCGCTCCCTCCAGGAGTTCCACGAAGGAGACCAGCTACGCCTTCGCCTGTAGATCTCTCGACGCAGGTCGGCACGGTGGCACTGCCGAATCCGGTGATGACGGCGTCGGGAACGGTCGGGCACGGCACTGAAGTGGGGGAGTACGTCGATCTGGCCGCGCTCGGGGCGGTTGTGGTCAAGTCGCTGTCGGCCGAGCCGTGGGCCGGCAACCCGGCGCCTCGGCTGCACGAGATGCCCGCCGGAATGCTCAACAGCGTCGGACTGCAGAACCCCGGCGTGGAGGCCTGGATCGAGAACGACCTGCCGGCCCTCGAGGCGCGTGGCGCACGCGTCGTCGCCAGCATCTGGGGCTTCACGGTCGAGGCGTACAGCAAGGCGGCGTCGATGCTCTCGCCGGTGGCCGACCGCCTGGTCGCGGTCGAGGTGAACCTCAGCTGCCCGAACGTCGAGGCCCGCAAGGACATGTTCGCCCACTCGCCGGCGGCGACTGCCGAGGTCGTCGAGGCGACCACGGCGTGCGCCCGGCCCCGGTGGGCCAAGCTCAGCCCCAACGTCACCGACCTCACGGAGATCGCGTTCGCCGCCGTCCAGGCGGGCGCAGAGGCGCTAACGCTCATCAACACAGTGATGGGCATGGCGATCGATGTCGAGAGTCGTCGCCCTCGGCTGGGCGCCGGAGGGGGTGGTCTTTCGGGAGCGGCCATCCGGCCGGTGGCGGTCCGGGCCGTCTATGACTGCCGCGAGGCGCTCCCCGACATCGCCGTCGTCGGCGTCGGCGGCGTGCGCACCGGCGAGGACGCCGTCGAGCTCCTGATGGCCGGTGCTGACGCCGTACAGGTCGGCACCGCTACCTTCTTCGATCCGCGGGCGCCGTTGCGAGTTGTCGAAGGACTGGAGCGTTGGTGCCGGCGCCACGGGGTCACCCAGGTCCGCGATTTGCGAGGAGCAGCACATGGCTAAGACCAACGGCGAGAGCGACCTGCGAGACCGGTTGGCGGTCGCCCTCGACGTCGACGACCTGGTCGCGGCCCTGCGCATAGCCCGCGATGTGCGGCCGTGGTTCGGCGTGGCCAAGGTCGGTCTGGAGTTGTTCATCGCCTCGGGCCCGGAATCGCTCGGTGCCCTGCAGCAGCTCGGTTACAAGGTGTTCCTCGACCTGAAGCTCGACGACATCCCGACCACCGTGGAGCGCGCGGCGCGCATCGCGGGATCGCTCGGCGTCAGCTATCTCACGCTCCATGCTCGAGGCGGCGTCAGCAACCTCCGCGCCGGCGTCAACGGATTGCTCGACGGGGCCCACAAGGCCGGGCTCCCGCAACCGGTCGCCTTGGGCGTCACGGTGCTGACGAGCGACGACAGCGCGCCCGAGCACATCCTGCCCCAGCGCGTGGAGTTCGCGGTCGAGGCCGGATGCGGCGGCATCGTCTGCGCGGCGGGCGACGTGGCCAAGGCCAAGAAGCTGGCCCCCAACCTGATCGCCGTCGTTCCCGGCATCAGGCCCGAGGGGGCCGACGCCGGCGACCAGCGGCGCGCGGCGACCCCGCAGGCGGCGCTCGACGCGGGGGCCGATCTGCTCGTCGTCGGTCGGCCGGTGACGCGCGCCGACGACCGGGTGGCGGCCGCTGCTGCCCTGGTCGAGTCGATGACCGCCTGAGGCGGCGGTGACCGGTTGACGCCCCAGGACGGCGAAGTAAGGTCCAAGGCCATGCCTCTCCCTCCCTCGCTGACCCCGGATCAGCGCCAGGCCGCGCTGGAGAAGGCGGCCGCCGCCCGGCGCCGCCGCGCCGAGCTCCGGGAGAAGCTGAAGATGGGGACGACCACGCTGAAAGAGCTGCTCGAGGAAGCCGACCGTGACGAGGTCGTCGGCAAGATGAAGGTCGTGACGCTGCTCGAGTCGCTGCCGGGCGTCGGGAAGGTGCGGGCGCGGCGGCTGATGGAAGAGATCGGGATCAGCGAGAGCCGGCGCGTGCGCGGCCTCGGGGGCCAGCAGCGCGAGGCCCTCTTGAAGACCTTCGCTCAATCCTGAAGCCACACATCTTCGTCATCTTCGGTCCCGGAGGGGCCGGCAAGGGCACGCTCGAACGGGCCCTGCTCGAACGCGTTCCCGCCCTGTGGCTCAGTCGATCCTGGACGACGCGCAAGCAGCGCCCGGGCGAACCGGATGACGCCTACACGTTCGTCGACCGCGAGACATTCGAGCGGCACGCTCGCGAGGGCGGCTTCGTGGAATGGGTCGAGATCATCCCCGGGCAGCTCTCCGGGACCCCGACACCCGATCCACCGCCGGGCCAAGACGTCCTCATCGAGGTCGACGTGCGCGGCGCCAGGATGCTCCGCGACCGCTATCCCGACGCCGTCGTAATCATGATCCTTGCGCCGTCGGTCGACGACTCCGAGGCCCGGATGCGCCAGCGCGGGGACTCCGAGGAGCTCATCCGGACACGCCGGGAGATGGCCGCCCAGGAGGAGGCGGAGGGCCGCGAAATCGCTGATCACGTGGTT
>JAFAUA010000563.1 GCA_019243595.1 Acidimicrobiia bacterium | reverse complement strand
TGCGACCAGCTCTGGCACGACGAGGACTCCGAGTAGGCGCGGTTCACCTGTACGGGGAAGCCCTTGCGGAGCTGGCCGTCGTGCTCCCAGACGTACAGGTACCCCTCGGTGTCGGCGACGGAGATCTCGGGCCACCCGTCGCCGTCGAGGTCGGCGACCGTCGGTGAACCGAGGAGCACCGGGGCGTACACGGTGTGGCCGCCGGTCTGGGTCGACGAGAGGTTCAGCTTGTTGGTGTGGACCGGGAAGCCCTTGGCCTCGCTGCCGTCATCCTTGAAGGCGTGGACGTAACCGTTGCCGTCGCCGATGATCAGCTCGTTGCGGCTGTCGCCGTCGATGTCTGCGAAGGCGGGGGAGCTGGCACCGTCGGCGTTCAGGTACTTGGGGAAGCCGCCGACGAGGTCGGGATCGCTGTGCGAGAAGTACTGGCGCTGCTCGATCGCCGTTTTCCAGGGCGTCGTCGTGTCGCCCTCGGCGTGGACGACCACGCGCACCCGGAAGGCGTCCTTCTCGGGAAGGTCGCGCGACGTCGGATCGTCGAGGGGCGTGTAGACGGGCGGGGCGGTGTCGATCGCCTTGCGCACCTGGTCGAGGTTGAGCGTGGCCAGCACGCCCTTCTTCGGCGTGGTGCCCGAGCCTGTGGCGACCGTCGTCCACGAGTCGGACAGCGGCCAGCGCGGCGGCTGTACGCCCGGCGCGAACTCAATCTCGTAGGTGTACGACGAGGCGCGGGGCGCAGCCACGGTCCCGACGACGTCCATGCTCCCCGACGTCGGCAGCGGCTGCCACCAACGCGGCGACGTGATGTCGGCCTCGGGCGGGATCTTGCCCTCGGCGACGAGGTGCACGGCCGTGTTCGAGCTGAACCGTCCCCATCCGGTGATCTGGTCCCACCCGGCCGTCGTAACGAAGCGCTGAGAGTCGGGCAACGTCGTGGCGAAGTTGTTCGGCGGCCCGCACTTGGGCGCGGGGTCGCAGCGGGGCGTCGAGAAGTCGATGTCGTCGGCCCCCAGGCGGAACAACTGCTTGGCCTCCTCGGCCGAGAGGGGCCGGCCCGACGAGTCAGGTGAGATCACGCCCTTCTGCACGGCGTTGCGGGCGGCCGAGTAGAGCAACCCAGCCATGCCGGAGGCCTGGCCGGTGGCGTCCGACGAACACGACGACGATTCGATCGAGGTCCAGGTGTACCCGCCGAAGTTCGTGCAGCCGTTGAAGGCCAACATCGTCGCCGGGCGCTGGACGGGGGTGCCCTTGATCTGGTTGGGGAGCTGACCGCCGATCCCGGGGATGTCTCCGGCCGTCGCTCCCGGCGTCACCGAGTTCACGACCATCGTGTGGTTGAGGGCGGCCGGGTAGTTGTGATGGCCGGCCGACTCGTCGGCCTCGGACGCAACGACCAGAACCCCGTGCTGGTAGGCGTAGTCCGCCGCGGCCTGGGCGAAGGCGGTGTGGTCGATCGTGCCCAGCGCCTCCTGGATCACGCTGGCGCCGTTGTCGACGGCGTAGAACACGGCCTGCGCCCAGTGGTTGATGTCGGCGACGAATGAGTCCCCGACGCGGAGCGGTTCGACCATGCAGTTCGGGCATTGGCTGAGCTGCTTGTCGACCTCCGCCGACGAATCGCGGGCCTCGCCGGTGCCGTGGCCGTAGGTGACGTCGTCGGCCGGGTCATTGTCGTTTTGGTAGAAGTCCCAGCCCGCGATGTCGTTGACGTAGCCGTTGTGGTCGTGGTCGACGCCGTCGGAGAACGTGAGGATCAGGTCCTCGGGGTCGAGGATCCCATTCTTGTTGCGGTCGGTGACGCGCGGATCCTTGGCGTAGTCCTGCACGTTGAACACGCCGTCGTGGTTTACGTCGTAGTCCTGGAGGGTCCCGCCGTAATGCGTCGTGCACGACGAGATGTCGCCGACGCAGGGGACGGGGAGCTCGCCCATGTTGAGGTGGATCTTGTTGGCGAGCTCGGGCGTGCGCCACTCGATGCCGCTGTCCATGACGGTGATCAGCGTGTCGGGCCGGCCGGTGGTGACCTCCCACGCGTGGTTGGTGCCGGGACCCTTGACGCCGAACAGCTCCTGGGGGTTGTTCTCAGTGGCGGGGTCGTAGTCCTGGTCGCCAGGCTGCGGGGCGTAGTCGGTGAGCTTGAACGAGTTCTTGCAGTCGAAGCCCTTGGGCAGGTCGCTGCCCGGACCCGGCGGGCACGCCCCGTTGTTGATGTGCAGACGGCTGTAGTCGTAGACGTCGGCGCTGCCCGATCCGGCCCCCGGGAAGGGGAAGGTGCCGAGGGCGGGGGTGGCCGTGAGCCCGATGGCGAGCACGGCGAAGAGGGCGACGACCGCCCGGCGTCTGCGCATGGGGGAGTGTTAGGCAGCGCCTACCGCCGCCCCTTTGGACGCAGTTGCCTAAGCCCAGCGGCCGGGCTGGACGATGTGTCCAGACCCTAGAACGACCAGAAGGCCCGGGGCGGACCGGGCCTTCTGGCACTGGGGGGATGGAGCACAGGATGGCCCGCACTCCTCTTGGGGATTTCGTTTCTACCCCGACTCGGCACCTTGAAACCAGCTCCCCGGAGAAATTTTTTCTCCAGCTTTGGGGGTAGGCACCGGGTCATGGACCGCAGCAGCAACAAGCACACGCCCCGGGTCGACGAGCAGCTGAAGCACGACGTGCAGTCTGTCACCCGGGGTTCACCGGTCGAGGCCCGCGCCCAGGAGGCCCGGGAGCAGGAAGGCCCGGCCGACGGCGAGCCGACGCCCGATGCCCTGGTCACGGGCGGCCGCCCGTCGGCAACGCCGGATGCGCTCACCCACGACGAAGTGGAGGCGAGAGCGGAGCTCGCTCGCCACCTGCAGCCGTCGGTGTTCCCCGCCAGTCGGGACGAGCTGATTGCCAGCGCTCGATCGCTCGGGGCCTCTGACGAGCTGGTGGCCCGGCTCGGGGGCCTCCCAGAGGGACGCTTCGACCACATGGAGGCAGTGTGGGAAGCTTTGGGGGGTCGGGTCGAGTACCGGGCCTGACAGGCCGACCGCTGTTGGGGGCGGTGGGGGGGGATGGGATAGGTGGACGCGATGGCCAACGAGCGGCCTTCCAAGGCCGTGCTCCGGGCGGTCGAGGCCGTCGAGGCCAGCATCGACACGGTCGTCGAGTCGATGATGGAGGCCTACGGGGCCATGATCCCGTCGTACGCGGCGGCGCCGCCCGACCTCCTGGTCGACGTGCGGGCCGGCGCCCAAGCAGTCGTGTTCGTCGGCATGTCCCGCCTGCGACGCGAATCGACGCCCGAAGGTCTCGAGGGCGCGCTGGCCGCGCTCGGACGCCGCCGAGCCGAACAGGGCATCCCGCTACCCGACGTCCTGCTCGCCTTCCAGGTCGGGGCCCACCGCTTCTGGCAGCACATCGTCGAGCTGGCACCCGAATCGCCGGACGAACGGCTCGAGGTCCTCTACGACGTCACCCGCACGATGCTCGAGCTCCTCGAGACCGCCGTGGCGTCGGTGTCGGCGGGCTACCAGGAGACGGCCGAGGAGATCGTCGCCGACGAGGAGCACGATTTCCAGGCGCTCATCGAAGTCCTCGCCGGCGTCCGCGAGGCGGACGAGCAGCTCGCCGAGCGCGCCCGTCGCCGTGGGGTCGAGCTGTCCGCCCTGCGATGGTGCGTCGCCGTCGACGTCGGTGAACAGGAGGTCGGCGCCCTCGTCCGCAGCCTGCGTCGGGCCATGCCCGAGGCGATCGTCGGTCGTGTCGGCGGCGCGGTCGTCAGCTATCTGCAAGGCGACGACGCCCCCGAGCTCGACGGCATCCAGGGGGCGGGACTGGCGGCGGCGATCGACCCCGAGGCGGGAGCGAGGCGGGCGCGCGCCGCGGCGCGGGTCGCTGCCCACCTGCGCCGCCCGCTCGTCCGCTACGAGGACGTCGTGCCGCTGGCCGCCGTGCTCGATGGGCCCGACGACGAGCGCCAGGCGTTCATCGAGGCCTGGCTCGGGCCGGTCCTGGCCGACAGTCGTGGTGAAGAACTGCTGCGCTCGCTCACCGAGTTCTACTCGTCGGGGATGTCACTCGCCGCCGCGGCGCGCAATCTGTTCGTGCACCGGCACACGCTCGAGTACCGGCTCAACCGCATCGAGGCGCTGCTCGGCAGCGATCCCAAGGCGCAGCCGACCCGGCTGTTCCTGGAGCTGGCGATCGCTCTACGTGACTAGGGACTGAGCGGTTCTAGGCGGCGGTGCCGTACGGCTCGCCGGCGGCGGCGTAGCACTCAGCGTGGAAGTGCTCGACGCGGTCCCAGACGCCGTTCTCGTACACGTTGCAGATCACCTGGAAGGCCTTGTTGCGCGCTGCGAACTTCACCGGCTCGTCGCAGGCCGCACACACGGCTGAGTTCCCGGCCTCGACAGGACGGGTCACCGCCCTGCTCTTCCACACCATCTTGGTTGCCACGTACTAATCATCGGCATCTGGAGCGCCAATGTGAGGGATTTCCTGGGTTTGGGCTGCTCCCCGACCCAGCCGCACCGCCTCGCCGACCAGCCGGCGGATGTCCGATTCGTCCGCTCCGGCGGCCACGAGCCCGTCCACCAGGTGCTCCACGCGAGCGGCCTGGGCTTCGTCGAAGGCGGGCGTTGCGGCACCCGATGTCGACATGGCCGACGGCGGGCTGACGGCGGTGGCGACCATCAGGCAGAGCACGGCGGCGGCCGTGATCAGACCGAAGGTGAGGGCGACGTCGTTGTTGTCGGCGACCGATCCAACGATCATCCCGGCGATCCCGACGACGCAGACGCCGATCACGATCCACCGAACGATGCGCGCCCGCGACATACGGGGGCAGGCTAGAAGGGGTGCGCCAGTAGAATTGTCGGGGAGAAAATGGCCGAACAAGACACCAGCTTCGGGCCCAACGCGTGGCTCGTCGACGAGATGTACGACCAGTACCGGGCCGACCCGTCGTCGGTGTCGGAGAGCTGGCGTGAGTTCTTCTCCGACGACCACACCGGCGACGGTGCCAAACCGGCGTCCGAGCCGCCTGTGGAGACGGCAACCGAGACGGCCGTCGAGGAGCAGCCGGCAGCGAAGCCCGCGGAGCCGAAGCCGAAGAAGGCCGAGGCAAAGAAGGCCGAGGCGAAGAAGGCCGAGAAGCCCGAGTCGAAGCCGGCGAGCGCGCAGGGCGAGCCCATCCGGGGTGCCGCGGCCCGCATCGTCCAGAACATGGAGGCGAGCCTCGCCGTCCCGACGGCCACGAGCGTGCGTACGGTCCCGGCCCGGCTGCTCGAGGTCAACCGCAAGGTCCTCAACGGCTACATGGCCCGCACCGGCCAGGGCAAGGTCAGCTTCACCCACCTCATTGGTTATGCCGTGGTCAAGGCGGTGGCGACGGTCCCCAACATGAACTCGACGTTCACGCGCGACGGCGACCAGCCCGAGGTCGTCCGCCACGAGCACGTCGGGCTCGGCATCGCCGTCGACGTCGAGAAGAGCGACGGCTCCCGCACCCTGCTTGTGCCGTGCATCAAGGAGGCCGACACCCTCGACTTCAAGTCGTACTGGTCGGCCTACGAGGAGCTCATCCGTAAGGTCCGCAACAACAAGCTGTCACCCGACGACTTCGCGGGGACGACGATGTCGCTCACCAACCCGGGCACGATCGGCACCGTGCAGTCGGTGCCCCGGCTGATGCCCGGCCAGGCCGTCATCGTCGGCGTGGGCGCTCTCGACTACCCGGCCGAGTACCAGGGTGCCGACAAGCGGGTGATCGCCGAGCTGGGCCTGTCGAAGGTGCTCACGGTGACGTCGACGTACGACCACCGCGTCATCCAGGGCGCCGAGTCCGGCCTGTTCCTCCAGCGCATCCACGACCTGCTGATGGGCGCCGATGGGTTCTACGAGGACATCTTCTCGGCCATGGGCGTGCCGTATGAGCCGGTGCAGTGGCGCCCCGACGTCAACCCCCTCGACAGCGAGCGGGTCAAGGCCGAGAAGCAGGTTCATGTTCAGAGCCTCATCAACATGTACCGGGTGCGCGGCCACTTGATCGCCGACCTCGACCCGCTGCGCTGGAAGGAACCGCACACCCACCCCGAGCTCGATCCCGCGACCTACGGGCTCACGATCTGGGACCTCGAGCGCGAGTTCTTCACCGACGGCCTCGCCGGGCGCGACGTCCTGCCCCTCGGCGACATCCTCGGCGTGCTGCGTGACGCCTACTGCCGGCGCATCGGCGTCGAGTACATGCACATCCAGGAGCCCGACCAGAAGCGCTGGATCCAGGAGCAGGTCGAGGGCGTCAACGCCGAGCTGGAGACCGACGAGCAGCTCCACATCCTCGACCGCCTGAACGCGGCAGAGGCGTTCGAGAAGTTCCTCCACACCAAGTACGTCGGGCACAAGCGCTTCGGGCTCGAAGGCGCCGAGAGCGCCATCCCGCTGCTCGACGAACTGCTCGACATGGCCGCGCGCGAGGGGATGCAGGAGGCGGTGCTGGGCATGGCCCACCGCGGCCGGCTCAACGTGCTGGCCAACATCGTCGGCAAGTCCTACCGGCAGATCTTCCGGGAGTTCGAGGGCGACGTCGACCCCGACACCGTGCAGGGCTCGGGCGACGTGAAGTACCACGTGGGCGCGTCGGGCAAGTTCGTCGGCCGCTCGGGCCGGGAGCTGCCGCTGACGCTGGCATCGAACCCGTCGCACCTCGAGGCCGTCGACCCCGTCGTCGAGGGCATGACCCGCGCCAAGCAGGACCAGCTCGACCAGCAGGAGCTGTTCCCCGTGCTCGCCGTCCTGATCCACGGCGACGCCGCCTTCGCCGGCCAAGGCGTCGTTGCGGAGACGCTGAACCTCTCGGCCCTCCCCGGGTACCGCGTCGGCGGCACCGTGCACCTGGTGATCAACAACCAGTTGGGTTTCACCACGGGTCCCGAGGAGGCGCGGTCGTCGCTGTATCCGACCGACATCGCCAAGATGGTGCAGGCGCCGATCTTCCACGTGAACGGCGACGACCCCGAGGCGTGCGTCCGGGTGGCCCGGCTCGCCTTCGGCTTCCGCGAGCAGTTCCACAAGGACGTCGTCATCGACATGGTCTGCTACCGGCGCCACGGCCACAACGAGGGCGACGATCCCTCCTACACGCAGCCCCTGATGTACAAGCGCATCGAGAACCGGCGGTCGGTGCGCAAGCTGTACACCGAGGCCCTCGTACGGCGGGGCGACATCAGCATGGAGGAGGCCGAGAAGAGCCTCGAGGACTTCTCCAATCGCATGAGCCAGGCGTTCGAGGAGACCAAGGAGTCTTCGCCGTCCGAGCAGCCCATCGCCAAGCCGCCGACCACTGTCGGCGTGCTGCCCCACCTCGACACGGGCGTCAAGCGCGAGGTCCTCGACGGCGTCGTCGCCGCCCTGCACGACTTCCCGGACGACTTCCACGTCCATCCCAAGCTCGAGAAGCAGATCCAGACGCGGGCCAAGCTCTACGAGAGTGGCGAGGTCGACTGGTCGCTCGGGGAGGCAATGGCCCTCGGGTCGCTGCTCCTCGAAGGGGCCGACGTGCGCCTCTCCGGCCAGGACACCCAGCGGGGCACGTTCTCCCATCGCCACGCTGTGCTCGTCGACTACAAGGACGGTCACGAGTTCGTACCGCTCAGCCACCTCGACGCCGGCCAGGGCAAGTTCTTCATCTACGACTCGCTGCTCTCGGAGTACGCGGCGCTCGGCTTCGAGTACGGCTACTCGGTGGTCCACAAGGACGCCCTCGTGGCGTGGGAGGCGCAGTTCGGCGACTTCGTCAACGGCGCTCAGATCACGATCGACCAGTTCGTCGTCGCCGCCGAGGACAAGTGGGGCCAGACATCGGGCCTCGTGCTCCTGCTGCCCCACGGCTACGAGGGTCAGGGGCCCGAGCACTCCTCGGCGCGCATCGAGCGTTTCCTCACACTGGCGGCGGAGGACAACATCCAGGTCTGCAACGCCACGACGGCCGCCCAGTACTTCCACCTACTGCGCCGGCAGGTGCGCCGAGATGTCCGCAAGCCGCTGGTCGTCTTCACGCCGAAGTCGATCCTGCGGGCGAAGACGTCGCGATCGAAGGTCGAGGAGCTCCAGTCGGGCTCGTTCCAGGAGGTGCTCGACGACCCGTTCGTCACCGAACCCGAGGCGGTGCGCCGCGTCATTCTCTGCTCCGGCAAGGTCGCCTACGACGCCATGAAGGCACGGGACGAGGGCGAGGCCCCCGTCGCCGTCGTACGGCTCGAGCAGCTCTACCCGTGGCCCGAGAAGCAGATCACCAACGTGCTGGCGCGCTACGAGCGGGCGTCGGAGGTGTACTGGCTGCAAGAGGAGCCCGAGAACATGGGCCCGTGGTCGTTCGTGCACTCGCGACTGCACCGCCTGCTGCGCGATGACTTCACCCTCAAGCATGTGAGCCGCGTCGAGTCCGCCTCGCCTGCGGCCGGGAGCGCCACCGTGCACCAGCAAGAGCTCGCCGAGCTTCTGAAGAAGGTCCTGGCTGACGTACCGTCCTGAGCCTTGGGCGCGTTCGCATTCATGCTGCTGATGATCACTGCGCTCGGCGGTGCCATGGTGCTCGTCGAGTGGTACGACAGCGAGCGCAAGGACGCGCCTGACGGCACGACCGCCGTGGTCTTCTCCCACGTCGGGTTGGCGCTGGTGTCGCTCGTGTTGCTGGCGATCTTCCTCGCCCTTCGAGGCACAACGCTTGCGACGGTCGCCGTCGGCGTCCTCTTGCTGACCGCCGCGGTCGGCATCACCGCATTTCTGCGGTCACGCCGCGGGCAACCGAACCGGAAGCGGGAGGGCGACGTCGCCCGCGGCTTCCTCTACTTCCACGGCGCCGGCGCCGCCCTGCTGATCGTCGTCGCCATCGTGGCCGCGATCACCACCCACTGACCAAGAGTCAGGAGGGCAACGTGGCCTCGATGTCCTTGACGATCTCGTCGGCTTGGGGCTCGGTCATGGGCCGGTAGCGGGCGACGATCTCGCCTTCGGGCGAGATGAGGAACTTCTCGAAATTCCATTGGATGTCGCCGGCCTTGCCTTCGGCGTCTTCCTTGGCGGTCAGCTTCTCATAGAGCGGATGGCGTCCCTCGCCGTTGACCTCGATCTTCTCGGTCATCGGGAACGTGACGCCGTAGGAGGTCGAGCAGAAGGTGGCGATCTCCTCGGGTGACCCGGGCTCCTGGGCGCCGAACTGGTTGCAGGGCACGCCGAGGACCGTGAAGCCGCGGTCGGCGTACTGCTCGTGGATGCGCTCGAGCCCCTCGTACTGGGGG
Organism: Acidimicrobiia bacterium; assembly: GCA_019243595.1. GTDB lineage: Bacteria > Actinomycetota > Acidimicrobiia > Acidimicrobiales > AC-14 > CADDZP01. Next base: position 623 of record JAFAUA010000563.1, on the reverse strand, counting down.
GTGAGCCCGCACTTGGAGGCGACGTTCACCACCAGCACGGCCTTGCCCTTGTAGTCGGCGAGGGTCGACGGGTCGCCATTGAGGGTCTTGATGTCGATGTCGTGAATGGACATGGGGGAGGTAGTAGTCCGCGGTTCGGTTGGCCTGCAAAAGCGGTAAGCAGTGTCGGTGGCAGCTCGACGGCACGGACCGCTCAGCGCGTCCGAGCTGGCCGAGGCGGCCGTGCTTGGCGATGTGGCCCTCGTCTTGTCGTTCGCAGGGTGGCTTTTGCCCTTCCCAATCGTGTTCTTCGCCGCCGCGACCGTGCCGTTCGCGGCGATTGCCGCACGGCGACGGCTCCGGGCGGTCGTCATCGCCGCGGTGGCCTCAGGGCTGGTGGCGTTCCTCCTCGGCGGCTACACGCTCACCCTCAACCACATCCTGGTTGCGCTCGGAGGGATCGTCGTCGGGCTCGCCTACCGGTGGCGGTGGGGGTGGGGGAAGACCGCGCTGTTCAGCCTGCCCGTCCTTTGGCTACCGACGGCTGCTTTCAGCCTCGCCGCCCTGTGGCTGTTCGCCCAGGCCCGCAAGCTCACGTTCAAGCAGATCGACATCAGCACCAAGGGTTTCCGCAGACTGTTGCG
>JAFAUA010000527.1 GCA_019243595.1 Acidimicrobiia bacterium | reverse complement strand
TCGAGGTCGGCGCCCGGCCGGAGCTTGATGTCGACAACGTCGCCCAGGTTGGCGGTCGTCGCCTCCAGCTGCTTGCCCGCGCCGTTGTACTGCCACGTCCCCGACCGGAACTCCACCACTGAGCCGCCCGGTAGCGCCCGCCGCACGGCGGCCGCAGCCTGCGGGGCGAACCCGCTGAAGTGCTTGCTCGCCAGCTGAAAGTCGGCGCGGTTGGTGCGGTCGATGGCGCCGGCGAACGACTTCTTGGCCGACGCGCCGAAGGTCGACACGAAGGTGATGAGGGCCAGTCCGATCATGAGGGCGGCGGCCGTCGACGCCGTGCGGCGCGTGTTGCGGGCCGCGTTCTCCCGGGCCAGCTCACCGGTGATCCCCCGGATCTTGGCCGATGGCCAGCCGAGGGCCCGGGACGCCGGACCGGCCACGAGCGGGCTCAGCATGGCGACGCCGACGAAGACAAGAAAGGCGGCGAGACCGACCACACCGCCGCCGCCGCCGGGCACGTCGCTGGACTTGATCTTGGCGAACAGGCCGAGGAACAACAGCACCACCCCGACGCCCGTGAAGATGCCGCCGACCACATACCGGCGGAGTCCCGAGGTCGGGGTCGTGGCGTGATCGCGGATGGCGGCGATCGGCGGCACGCGTGCAGCCCGCCTCGCTGGCGACAGCGCCGACACGAAGGTGACAACCACGCCGAGGACGAAGGCGACGATCACCGTGCGGGCCTTCAGCTCGATCCCGCCGCTCGGCAGGTCGATGCCGAAGCTCTTGAGCAGAGCCTTCAACCCGGCGGCGACGAGCACCCCGAAGAACAATCCGACGATCGACGAGAACACGCCGACGGTGAGGGCCTCGATGGCCACTGAACCGGTGACCTGTCTGCCGCTGGCGCCCACCGCCTTGAGCAGTCCGAGCTCGCGAGCGCGCTGGGCGACGATGATCGAGAACGTGTTGTAGATGATGAAGGCGCCGACGAACAGCCCGACGAGGGCGAAGATCAACAGGAAGGTGTTGAAGAACGACAGGCCCTGCTTGATGTTGTTGGCCGTCTCCTTGGCCAGCGCCTTCTGGGTGATCGCCTCGTAGCGGTCGGTGAGCCCGCCCTGTCGGAGCGTGCCCGCAAGATTGTCCCTGAGCTGGCCCTGGGACACTCCGCTCTTGGCGGCCGCGTCGATCTCGTCCCACACGCCAACCTTGTTGAGCACGCGCTGCGCGGTGGCCGGCTCGAAAGCGGCCAACGTGGCGCCGGCCAGGTTGCCGGCGTCGCCGAACTTGAACACGGCGGAGACCTTGAACTCCTCGGGCGGGACCGTGAGGAACACGATCCGCACGGTGTCGCCGACGTCGACCTTGGCCTTGCCCGCCGTTGTGTCGTCGATGCCGACCTCGTTGGGCTGCGTCGGCCTGCTCCCGCGCTCGATGTTGAACGACTTGGCGAAGCGAGGAACGGGACCCCACGAGACGCCGAGCGTCGGCGCCTGCCCCTCGATGGCCTTGCCGTCCTTGCCGATGACGAGGGCGGAGCCGCCAACCGATCCCTGGACCTCGGCGACGCCGTTGGCCGAGCGCACGACCGGTACCAGGCTGTCGGGCACCGGCGCCCGGTCGGCCATCGAGTTGCCGCCGGGGTTGCTGACCTTGAACGGCAGCTTGGCCCGGACCACGGCATCGGTGCCGCTCGTCGTCTGGGTGAACAGGTGGTCGAAGACGCTGCCGATCGTGTCGGTGAAGACGAATGTGCCGGCGACGAACCCGACGCCGAGCACGATCGAGATCGACGTCAGCAGCAGACGGAACTTGTGGGCCAGTAGTCCCTTGCGGGTGACCTCCCACATGGCCGACTCAGTCCCCGAGCTCTTTCATACGGTCGAGGATCTTGTCGGGGGTCGGATTGGGCATCTGGTCGACGATCTGACCGTCGACGAGGAAGATGACGCGTTCGGCGCGGCTGGCGCCGAGGGGATCGTGCGTGACCATCACGACGGTCTGGCCGAACTCCTCGACGGCGTCGCCGATGAACCCGAGCAATTCGGCGCTGGCCTTGGTGTCGAGGTTGCCTGTCGGCTCGTCGGCGAAGATCACCGCCGGTCGGGTCACCAGGGCGCGGGCGACCGCGACCCGCTGTTGCTGGCCACCTGAGAGTTCGTCGGGGCGGTGGCGGAGACGGTCTCGGAGACCGACGGTGTCGACCACGCGGTCGAACCAGTCGTGGTCGGGCTCCTTCCCGGCCAGCTTCAACGGGAGGAGGATGTTCTCCTCGGCGTCGAGCATCGGGATCAGGTTGTAGGCCTGGAAGATGAAGCCCATCTTCTCCCGGCGCACAAGCGTGAGGTCCTTCTCGGACAAGGCGCTGATCTCCTCGTCCTCGAGGAAGACCTGGCCCGACGTCACCCGGTCGAGTCCGGCAAGGCAGTGGAGCAGCGTCGACTTCCCCGAGCCCGAGGGGCCCATGATGGCGACGAAGCGGCCTTTCGCCACGCCGAGCGACACGCCGTCGAGGGCGCGCACCGCGGTGTCGCCCTTGCCGTACACCTTGGTGATGTCGACGGCGTGTGTTGCGTCCTTGGTGTCCGCCTTGGTGTTCGCAGGGCGAAGCTACCTGCCCCGTGACATCAGCGGTTGGTGCCGACCTCCGAGGTGGCAAAGAACTCCCGCATCGCCGCCGCCGTTTTGTCCGGTTCTTCCCACGGGATCAGGTGGCCGACGCCGGGCAGCTCGAGGTAGCGGGCGCCGGGGATCAGTTCACTCAGGCGCCGGCCGTTGACGACGGGCAGCAGGGGGTCGTCGCCGCCGTGGATCACGAGCGTCGGCGCGGTGATGTCGGCGATGTCGCCGGTGCGGGTGGCGATCGCTTGCATCTGCAGCATGATGACCTCCATCGGCGTGGGCCGCTCGATTGCGCAGGCGACGAGGCGGTCGAGCACGTCCTTGCCGCGCTCCTGGAATCCCGGGCCGACGATGCTGGACCACACGTTGCCCACGATCTCGTCGATCGTCGTCGCCCGTGCGGGCGGCGTGAACAGGCGGGCGAAGACGGCAGGGTCGGCGGTGACGAAGTCCGGCGGTGGGGGAGCGGTGGCGCACAGCACCAGGTGGTCGACGCGCGCCGGATGGGTGATCGCCAGCTGCTGGGCGATCATGCCGCCCATCGACAGCCCGAAGACGTGGGCCCGGTCGATGCCTTCGGCGTCGAGCACGGCGAGGGCGTCGGCCACCATGTCGGCGACCGTGAAGGGGTCGGTGACCGCGTCCGACCAGCCGGTGCCGCGGTTGCAGACGCGCAGCAGCCGGTAGTCGGCCTCCAGCGGATGCACCCATTCGTCGGGCCAGATCAAGCCCGACGCCGTCCAGCCGTTGAGGATCAGTAGGGGCGTGCCGTGGCCCGTGTCCTGGTAGTGGATGGCGACGCCGTTCGAGGACGCGTGCCGGCCGGGAGCACTCATGACCCGAAGCTGTAGGTGACCCCGGTCAGCTGCTCGGACAGCTCCCAGAGCCGCCTCGCATCCTCGGTGTCGTAGGCCTTCTTCGCAGCCTTGACGCGCTTGGGCGCGCCGCGCTGTTCCATGAAGCCACCGGGCCCGAAGAACTGGCCGCCCTGCACGTCGGGCGCGGTGGCTGCGTAGAGCTGGGGCAGGGCGCCATCGGCTGAGGACTGGGCCATGAAGTTCGACCACTGGAACGAGGTGCCCGACTGCAAGTTGGTGTTGGCGTAGCCGGGATGGGCGACGGCGGCGATGATCGCCGACCCGCCGGCGCGGGCTCGCCGGTCGAGCTCGAAGGTGAACAGGAGGTTCGCCAGCTTCGAGCGGCCGTAGGCAAGCCACTTGCGATACGACTTCTCCCACTGCAGGTCGTCGAAGTTCATGCGGCCGACTTTGTGTCCGAAGCTGGTGACCGACACGACCCGCGAGCCTGGGCGCGCCTGGAGCTGGGGGAGCAGCAAGCCGGTGAGGGCGTAGTGGCCGAAGTGGTTGGTGCCGAGCTGCATCTCGAACCCGTCGGCGGTCTGGCGGCGCTCGGGCAGGGCCATGACGCCGGCGTTGTTCACCAGGATGTCGAGCTGGTTGCGCTCACCCGCGAGGGACTCGGCGAACTTGCGCACCGAGGTCAGGTCGGCGAGGTCGAGCAGCGACAGTTCCACGGACGCGTCCGGCGCTTCAGTGCGAAGGCGCTCGACGGCCTCGGTGCCGCGGCCTTCGTCGCGACAGGCCATCACCACGCTGGCGCCGTGGCGCGCCAGGGCCAGCGCGGTCTCGTAGCCCAGGCCGCTGTTGGCGCCGGTGACCACCGCCGTCTTCCCGCTCAGGTCGGGAATGTCGTTCGCCGTCCATTTGGCCATGGGGCCTCCCTCTCTGCGTCTCGCCACATCATTGACCAGACGGACCACGCGAGACTGGCCCGATGCCGACTCGCCGCATGGTTGTTGTTCTCGCTCTGGTCACCTTGGTCCTGCTCGGCGCGCCGCAGGTGGCCCGGGGCGCCGGCGACCCGCCGCTTTCCATCGACCCGGCCGCGGCCCTCGCCGCCCTGCACTGCCCGGCCACCTTGGCCCACCCGAAGACACCAGTGCTGCTCGTGCACGGCACGGGCTCGACGGTGGAGGAGTCGTGGACCCACACGTTCGCCAAGACGCTGCCGCTCGATGGTCACGACGTCTGCACCATCGACCTTCCCCAACGAGCCCTCGTCGACGCCCAGATCTCTGCCGAGTACGTCGTGGTCGCGATGCACACCATGGCGGGACGCGCCGGGCGCAAGATCGACGTCGTCGGCCACAGCCAGGGCGGCCTCGAGCCGCGCTGGGCGCTCAAGTGGTTCCCGTCGACGCGGTCGCTGGTCGACGACTACGTCTCGATCTCGTCCACCCAGCACGGCAGCGCCGACGCCGACGGCATATGCACCGTCGGTTCGTGCGCGCCCTCGGTCTGGCAGCAGCGCACCACATCGCAATTCCTGAAGGCGCTCAACGCCGGGGACGAGACGCCGGGTGACCTCTCCTATACATCGATCTACAGCCTCACCGACGAAGTCGTGCCCGAGCTGCCGCCGCCCTCGACCTCGCGGCTCGACGGCGCTCGGAACATCGCACTCCAGGACGTGTGCCCGGGACGTCCGGCCGACCACTTCAGCATCCTGTGGGACGCGGTCGCGGAGGCGCTTGTCATGGATGCGCTCGACCACCCCGGGCCCGCCGATCCGGCCCGCCTCGGCGCCGCCGTCTGCCTCGGCGTGATCGCCCCCGGCCTGGACGCCGCCGACGTCGCCTACATGCACACCGTCGCCCTGGCGAACGCCTTTCAGACGACGGTCGTGACCGGACCGATGTCGTCGACCGAGCCTCCGCTGAAGCCCTACGTGCTGGCAACCCAGGCGGCCGCTGCCCCGAGCCCGGCGCCGGCGGCGGGCGGCCCACCCGCGCCTTCGACTCCCGCGCCGTCGCCGCGGGCGAATGCGCCGATGGTCCAAGGAAAGAGCCTGGCCGCGACCGGCGGGCGTGCACCGCTGGGCGGCGCCGCCGCGCTGCTCGGGCTGGCACTCGCGTTGAAGCGTATGAAACGGTCCTGACCCCATGGATCTCTCACCAGTCGGAGTCTGGACGTTCAACCTCGATCTGCTCCCGATCCCAGCCGCCCAGGAGATGGTGGCCGAGATAGAGGAGCTGGGCTATGGCGCCGTCTGGATTCCCGAGGCGATGGGCCGCGACCCGATGGCGCACGCGCCCCTTCTTCTCGCGGGCGGCAAGCGCATCGTCCTGGCGACGGGGATCGCCAACATCTGGAACCGGAGCCCGGTGGCCATGAGCGCCGGCCAACGCACGATCACCTCGGCGTTCCCCGACCGCTTCCTCCTCGGGCTCGGTGTGAGTCACGGGGCGTTCGTCGAAGGGTTTCTCCACGAGGACTACAAGCGGCCTCTCACCAAGATGAAGGCCTACCTCGACGCAATGGACGCGGCGCCGTTCATGGCCGACGCCCCCACGACCGAGCCGAAGCGGGTGCTCGCTGCCCTCG
>JAFAUA010000520.1 GCA_019243595.1 Acidimicrobiia bacterium | reverse complement strand
ATGGCCACGCCGACCTTGCCGACCTCGCCCTCGGCCCGAGGGGCATCGGAGTCGTAGCCCATCTGGGTCGGGAGGTCGAAGGCGCAGCTCAGCCCGGTCTGGCCGGCCTCGAGGAGGAACTTGAACCGCTGGTTGGTCTCCTCGGCGGTCCCGAACCCGGCGTACTGCCGCATCGTCCACGGCCGCCCCCGGTACATCTTCGGATACACGCCCCGGGTGTACGGCGGCTTACCCGGTAGCCCGAGCTGCTGGTCGGGATTGAAGGCTTCGAGGTCGGCGTCGGTATAGACGGCCTTGATCTCGATACCCGAGTCGGTCTGTCGACTGTCGTCTGCTGCTGCGCTCACCCTTCCATTGTCGCGTTCGGCGCCGCTAACCGCCCACGTCGACTCAGGCGGCGGGCGGGGCCTGCCTGGGGTGGGGCATGCAGAGCTCGTCGTATTCGGCGATGACGATCTCGCCGGCGTTCTCGCCGCAGGCGGGGCACTCGGGGTCGCGGTTGACCTTGAAGTTGCGGAACGTCTCTTCGAGGGCGTCGTAGGCCATCAGCCGGCCGATCAGGGGATCACCCAGGTCGAGCAAGAGCTTGATGGCCTCCATGGCCTGGATCGAGCCGATGATTCCGGGCAACACACCGAGCACACCGGCCTCGGCGCACGACGGCGCCAGCTCGGCGGGAGGCGGCTCGGGGATCATGCACCGGTAGCAGGGGCCGACGTACGGGGCGAACACCGTGGCCTGGCCCTCGAACCGGAAGATCGACCCGTGCACGACCGGGATCTTCTTCAGCAGCGACGCATCGTTGACCAGGTACCGCGTCGGGAAGTTGTCGGTGCCGTCGACGATGACGTCGTAGCCATCGATGATGTCGAGGATGTTGTCGGCGCCCAGCCGCACGTCGTGGGTCACGACGTTCACATCGGGGTTCAGCGCCGTCAGCGTCTTCTTGGCCGAGTCGACCTTGCGCTCCCCCACCCGGTCCATGTTGTGCAGGATCTGGCGCTGCAGATTCGAGTCGTCGACGACGTCCATGTCGATGATGCCGATCGTGCCGACACCCGCGGCACCCAGATACAGCGCGGCCGGTGACCCGAGCCCGCCGGCGCCCAGCAGCAGCACCTTGGAATCCAACAGCTTCTGCTGGCCCTTCTCCCCGACCTCCGGCAGCAGCAGGTGGCGCTGGTAGCGGTTGCGCTGCTCGGCCGACAGCGTCTGCGGGGTCACCCACGGACGCCCCTCGTCCTTCCACTTGTTGAACCCACCAGCCATCGAGACGACGTCGGTGTAGCCCAGGTCCTGCAGCGTCTTGGCCGCGAACACCGAGCGGATTCCCGAGGCGCAGTGGATGACGATCGGCGTCGACCGGTCGGGCACCCGGCTCTCGATCTTGGACTCGAGGTTGCCCCGCTCGACGTGCAGCGCCCCCTGGAGGGCCCCCTGCTCGTACTCGTCGGGTTCCCGGACGTCCAAAACGACCGTCCCCGGCCTGGCGATGGCCTCGGCCGCGCCCGCGGTGTCGACCTCCCTGACCTGGGACTTCGTCTCCTTCAGCAGTTCACGGAAGCTGGCCATAGTTCATAAAACTTTACTCCCCCGGTCGGAATTCCCTCCCCGTGGCTGGGTACACCCGAAAGCGTGAATCGGCCGCGGCTCACCTCCCTCGACGTCCTGCGAGGACTGACCATCCTCGGGATGATCGTCGTCAACAACCAGGGCAACGGCAGCCACGTCCTGCCCAGCCTCGGCCACGCCACCTGGAACGGCATCACCGTCGCCGACCTGGTCTTTCCCTTCTTCCTCGTGATCATGGGCGTGTCGATGGCGATCAGCTTCGCCAAGAAGCGACCCTCGGTCACGAAGATCCTCCGCCGCAGCGTCCTCCTCTTCGCCTTCGGCTTCTTCCTCAACGCCTTCCCCCACTTCGACCCCGCCGAGGTCCACATCATGGGCGTGCTCCAGCGCATCGCCCTCGTGTACCTGGCGACCGCGCTGCTCGTCCTCTACACGCCCCACAGGACCCAGTTCGCCATCGGCGGAGCCCTCTTGGTGGGCTACTTCGCGCTGATGACGCTCGTCCCGGTCCCCGGCCACGGCGCCGGCGTCCTCACCCCCGACGGGAACCTGGCCGGCTTCATCGACCGGGCCGTGCTCGGCGTCCGGCACGTCTACGGCAACGGGCCCTACGACCCCGAGGGCCTGCTGAGCACGCTGCCCGCCATCGTCTCCGCCCTCATCGGGGTCTGGGCCGGGAACTGGGTACGTCAACAGCAGGTCACCACCCACGTCAGCAAACGGCTGGCGACGATCGGCCTCGCCCTCGCAGTCGCCGGCGCCGCGTGGGCGCCGCTGTTCCCGATCAACAAGAAGCTGTGGACCAGCTCCTACGTGCTGTTCACCGGCGGCTGCGCACTCATGCTTCTGGCGATCACCTACGAGGCCGTCGAAGTCAGAGGCTTCAGGCGACTTGGCCGCCCCTTCGAGATCCTCGGCCTCAACGCCATACTCGTGTACATGGCGTCCGAGGAGCTCGCCTACGTCGTCGACAGCACGCACTTCAAGCCGTGGCTCTACACGCGTGTGCTCGCCCCGTTCGCAGGCGAGATCCTCGGCTCGCTCTTGTTCTCACTGACGCTCGCCGCCGCCACGTGGCTCCTGGCCGGCGCGCTTTACCGACGCCGGGTGTTCTTGAAGGTCTAGGTCTAGGACGCGCGCACGAGCGCCGGGAGAACCTCGCTGATTGAGCCACGCAGCACGGCATCGGCGATGGGGTCGAACGGCGTGGGTTCGGCGTTGACGATGATCAAGGCGGCGCCCGATTCCTTCGCGATCGGCACCATGCCCGCGGCCGGATAGACGCCCAGGCTCGACCCGACGGCGAGCAACAGGTCGCACGTCTCGGCCGCCAGCTGGGCCCGCACGAGGTCCTCGGCCACCAGGTTCTGTCCGAAAGAGATCGTCGCTGATTTGAGGATGCCGCCACACGTGCGGCAGGGCGGGTCCTCTTCGCCGTCCTTCACGCGCGCCAGCACCCGCTCCATCGGCGCCCGCTCGCCGCAGGCGAGACACTCGACGTCGCGCATCGTGCCGTGGATCTCGACGACCTTGGCGGGATCGCTACCGGCGAGCTGATGCAGCCCGTCGACGTTCTGGGTCACCAACGTGTGCAGCTTCCCCTGCCGCTCGAGGTCGACGAGTGCCGCGTGACCGGGGTTGGGCGACGCCGTCCATGCCGCATGCTCGGCCCGGTTGCGCCACGCCTTCTTCCGAACGTCGGGGTCGGCCACGTAGTACTGCAGCGTCGCCATCTTCTCGGCCTCGGGGTTCTTGGTCCACACCCCGTTCGGCCCGCGGAAGTCGGGGATGCCCGAGTCGGTCGAGATTCCCGCGCCGGTGAGCACCACGACCCGCTGGGCCCGCGCCAACAGGCCCCGGGCTCGCTCCAGCGACTCGGACTCCGACGCCACGACCGACGAGAGTATCCCTTGACTCTTCCTCACCGGTACAGATATATAGACATATATAAACATAGATAACCGGGAGAAGACGTGAACGTCGATGTGCTGCAGATCCGCCCCTGGCCCGACCCGGTGATCGACACCGTCGGCCACGACCCCCGTTCGCACTACGTCGAGGAGTTCTGGCTCGGGATCCTCGGCCCGTCGACGACCTGGCTGCTGCGTCGCATAGCGACCGGCCTCGAGGCCGAGCCAGGCGGGTTCACGATGCCGCTGGGCGACACGGCCCGAGCGCTCGGCCTCGGGAACAAGGGCGGCCGGCACTCGCCGTTCATGCGCGCCCTCGGCCGGGTGTGCCAGTTCGACCTCGGGCAGCTGCACGACGAGGGCACGCTCGCGGTCCGGCGCAAGCTGCCGCCGCTGAACCGGCGACAGGTCGAGCGCCTCCCCACCATGCTGCGCGACGCCCACAAGCGTTGGCAGGAGGAGCAGCTGCGCATCCCCGCAGTCGAAGGCCTGCGCCGCCGCTCCCGCCGCCTCGCCCTCAGCCTCGTCGAGCTCGGCGA
>JAFAUA010000516.1 GCA_019243595.1 Acidimicrobiia bacterium | reverse complement strand
GGTCGGCGGCGGGGCCACTTCTGGGGCCTCCCCATCTTCTGGGGCGGCGGCTGGGGTGGCGGCTTCGGTGGCGGCGGCGCCTTCGGCGGTGGAGGCTTCGGCGGGGGTGGGTTCGGCGGCGGCGGGGGCAGCGGCTTCGGCGGCGGTGGAGCGAGCGGTGGCTGGTGAGCTGAAGCCCCTTCGAGCCCGCCAAGAGCGTCAAGTGGGACGCGCCGTGCACGAGGCAGAGGAGTCCACGGGGCTGCAGATTTGCGTGTACCTCGGACCAGGCGGCGAGGACCCGCGCCGCCACGCCGAGCAGCTGTTCGTCACGCGCGGCCTGCACGAACGTCCAGCCGTGCTGGTGCTGGTCGCGCCCGACGCCCGCCAGGTCGAGATCGTCACCGCCGCCGATGCGCGTCAGCGCGTGACCGACGCCGACGCACAGGGCGTCGTGACGTTGATGACGCAGCGCTTCGCGGCCGGGGACCTCATCGGTGGGCTTCTCGCCGGGATCGCGAAGATCGCCGACGCCGCCGGACCGGGTCAGGGCTCAGGCGAAGAGCTTCCCGACCTGTTGCAGGGCTGAATCAGCCGCCTCGGCCGATCGTCGCGCCCCCGAACCCGCCACCGCCGAGTCCTCCCCCACCCAAACCTCCGCCCCCACCGAAGCCGCGGGGCAGGGTGTTCGACGGCAGCGGCGCATTGAGGTCGGCAATCACGACCTGCTGACCCTCCTGGAGACCCGATTTGATCTCGGTCAGGTCCGGCCCCACGGCACCCACTTGAACCGGCGTTATCTGGGTTTTGCTTCCGGAAAGCACCTGCACGATGTGGAAGGCACCCGCGCCGGCTGTTCGGACAGCAGAGGTGGGGACCGCGAGCACGTCGTTGACCTGGTTCAGCGTGATGGTCACGTTGGCGTCGCCGCCGTTGCGGAGGCCCTCGGGCGAACCGTTCAGGCCGACGACCACCGGGTAGTTCGTCGTGCTGCCGCTCGTCACCGGCACGACACCGATCGAGACGACCTTGCCGTCGATCGCCGAACCCGCACCGTCGGGGACGACACTGGCGGCGTCGGCGAGCTTGACGTTGCCGATGTCGGTCACCGGCACCGTTGTCGTGACCTCGTAGCCGCCGGGCCCGACGACGACGACGTTCTCGGTCGTCGACGCCGCGCCCACGTGGTCGCCCACCTTCATGTTCACGGCGGCCACGGTGCCGTCAATTGGGCTCACGATCGTGCCCTGGGCCAGATTCTGCTGGGCGGCGGTGACGTTCGCCTGTGCGGCGTCAGCGGCCGCTTGATCGGCGACGAGCTCGGCCGAAGTCGGCCCGGAGAGCGAGGGGGTCGATGCTGCCGCACCGCCGCCCTGGCTCGACGAGCCGGACGACGTTGCGCTCGCGAGCATCGAGTCGAGCGTGGACTCGGCCTTGGCCAGGTTGGCCTGCGCTGTCGATAGCTGCTGCTGGGCGTTGAGGGCGGCCTGCAGCGCGTCGCTGCACTGAGAGGAGTTGCTGCGCGGCGTCGTCGTGCTCGTCGTGCTGGACGACGATGAGGAAGACGAGGACGCCTTGAACGTGCCGTTGGAGGAACCTGCCGACCCCTTCGCCGTGCCGCAAGCGGAGCTGGCGCTGTTGAGCGCCGCCTGCGCGGCGGCCATCGCGCTGTCGACCCGCTGCTGGCCCGACGTCACCGCCTGCCGTGCGGGACCGAGATTCGAAGAGCCCGACGACGACCGGCTGCTCTGGCTCGTGCTCGCCGTGGACGAGCTCCGCGAGGACGAGGCTGTGGACGAGCCGTTGGTCGGGGTTGAGACGCCGTTGAGGGCGTTGTTCAGCGTGAGCTGGGCGGCGGCGAGCGTGGCCTGCTGGGCGGTCAGCTGGGCCTGCAGGGCGCTGGTGTCGAGCGTGGCCAGCGTCTGGCCGGCGGTGACGGCCTGACCGGCCTGCACGCCAACGCCGTTGACGACACCAGAGATCGGGAAGGCGACGGTGCCCGCCGCAACCGGCTCGATGATCCCGCTGCGCTGCTCGGTCTGACTCACGGTGGCCCGCTTCACGGTCGCCGTCCGGAAGGACGCGACTTGCGATCCCGAGTCGGCGAGGGCGCGCCCGCCAAGCACGCCACCGACGACGACAACGGCGATCGCGGCGAAGATCAGGAAACGGCGGCTGGGCGGCAAGCTCATTCGGTCCTCAGGGCGTCGATGGGTGCCAGGCGGGCGGCGCGCGACGCCGGGTAGACCCCGAACGCGAGCCCGATGGCGATGGCAATCACGATCGCTCCGACGGTTGCCGTCGGCGAGAGGGTCACGGGTGAATTGATGAAGTTCGGCAGGACGCCCGAGCCGATCATGCCGATCAAGGCACCCAGGATCCCGCCTGCGAGGCCGAGCACCGAGGCCTCGACGAGGAACTGCCGTCGGATCACTCGCGGCCTCGCCCCGAGCGCCTTGCGCAACCCGATCTCCCGCACGCGCTCGGTGACCGAGACCAGCATGATGTTCATCACGCCGATCCCGCCGACGAGCAATGAGATTCCGGCGATGCCGCCGAGCAGCACGGTGAGCGTCTTGTTCACGGAGTTGGCCGTGGTCAGCAGCGACTCCTGCGTGGTGATCGTGAAGTCGGCATTGTTCGAGTTCGTGATGTGGTGCAGGTTCAGCAGCTCGTTCTGCACCTCTTGGTAGGCGGCCGACAGCGTCCCCGACGACGACGCCGAGAGATAGATCGCGTTCACCGACGTGCGGGCGTTGCCGCCGAAGAGACGCTGCGCCGCGGTGCTGTACGGCACAACGGCGGTGTCGTCGTTGTTGGCCGTGCCCGACGAGGACCCGGAGGACTGCAGGACGCCAACGACCTGGAGGGGCACGTTGTTGAGCGTGACCGTCTGACCGACGGGATTCTCGGCGCCGAAGAGCTGCTGGGACGTCGTGGGTCCGAGAACCACGACTGCGGCGGCGGTGTTCTCATCATCAGCCGTCAGGAAGCGGCCGCTGTCGATCTTGCGGGCCCGGACCGCAGCCCACGGCGGCGTTGTCCCGACCACACTCGTCGTCCAGTTGCTGGACCCGACGGTGAGCGTGCCCTGCGACTGGGTCGACGGCGCCACCTGGGCGACGTCCGGCGCCACCATCTTCGACCCGAGGGCGTCGGCGTCGGCCTTCGTCAACGTGTTCGCCGAGCCGAACCCGCCTCGGATCCCGCCGCTGGTAACGCTACCGGGCGAGACGACGAGCAGGTTCGTGCCCAACGAGTTGATCTGGTCGCGCACCTGGGCCTGCGCTCCCTCACCGAGGCCGACCGTGAGGATCACAGCGGCGATCCCTATGAGGATGCCGAGCATCGTCAGACCCGAACGGAGGCGGTGCGAGCGGATGGCATCGAGGCCGGTCTTGACGGTGTCGAGCCAGTTCATCGCGTCCAGACCTCGACGGTGTCAGCGTCCTGGTGGACCCGACCGTCGAGCATGTTCACCACGCGGCCGGCGGCCGACGCCACGTCGTGTTCGTGGGTGATGAGGACGACCGTGCGACCCGAGTCGTGCAGGTCCTGGAGGAGGCCGAGGACGTCACGCGTCGACACCGAGTCGAGGTTGCCGGTCGGCTCGTCGGCGAGGATCAGCGCCGGCTCGGTGACGAGAGCACGGGCAACGGCCACCCGCTGCTGCTGACCACCCGACAGCTCACCGGGGCGATGTTCGAGGCGATCGGCCAGGCCGACGCGCCCGAGCGCCCGGACGGCCCGCTCGTGCCGCTCGTGCCGCGGGGCGCCCGAGTAGGCCAGCGGCAGCTCGACGTTGCGGAGAGCGGTTAGGGACGGCAGCAGGTTGAACTGCTGGAACACGAAGCCGATGCGGCGGTTGCGCACCGCCGCCAGATCGTCCTCGGTCATGGTGCTCACGTCCTCGCCGGCCAGGTAGTAGCGGCCGGCGGTCGGCACGTCGAGGCAGCCAAGGATGTGCATGAGCGTCGACTTGCCCGAACCCGAGGGCCCGGCGATGGCGACGAACTCGCCGTCGTGGATCGTGAGATCGACGTCGCGCAGCGCCGCAACCTCGAACGCGCCCGTGCGGTACACCTTGGACACCCGCTCGAGCCTGATGACTTCCTGGCGACTGGAGTGGTCCGACCCGTAGGGGCCGAGCAGGTCCATCAGTCGCCGCCCGCGCCCCGGAACCCGCCGCCGCCGCCGCCACCGCCGCCGGTGCGGAACCCACCACCGCCGCCGAAGCCGCCGGTGCCGCCCGTGCGGTTGGCGTTGTTGACCGCATTGGCGATCTGCGTCGGGATGGTGACGACAACCAGCTCGCCGCGCGCCACGCCACCCGTGATCTGGGTGAACCCACCCGACGTGACGCCGGTCGTGACCGCACGCTGCGATTTCTTGCCGGCCACGGACACAGTCACGTACTCGGCGCCGTTGGCGCGTGTGATCGCGAGGGTCGGGACCTCGAGCACGTTCGTCAGCTGGTTGTAGGTGATCGAGACATTGACGGTTGAGCCCGCGAAGAAGCCCTGTGGCGTGTTGGTGAGCGTCACCACGACGGGGAACTGGGCGACGCCGGACGTGTTGCTGGCGATGGCTCCGACCGACGTGACCGTGCCGGTTGCTGTCGTCGTCTGCGACTGCTGGCCGAGGGCCGCCTGTCCGGCCTGAGCCTGGCTGTTGTCGACCGTCGTCGGCGTGTTGCTCTGGCCACCGCCTCCTCCGAAGAACCGAGCGAACCCGCCCCCGCCTCCGCGCCCGCCGGCTCCCGGCGTGCTCGACGGCGTCACGGTGGCGGCCTGGCCAACTGCGATACGCCCGATCTGGGTGTCGTCGACGCTCACGTTCACGATGAATGCCCCGGTGCTGATCATCTGGATCTGCGGGGTCGACGAGGAGCTCGACGACGAGCTGCTGCTCGACGAGCTGTTGCTCCCGCCGCCACCGCCGAACCCACCGCCGCTGCTACCGGTCGGCGCGTTGCTCCTACCCGAGCCTGTGGCCGAGCCGCTGAGGTTGGTCCCACCCGTACCCGTGCCGCTCAGTTGCTGGCCGACCGTGAGGTTCACGGCAGCCACCGTGCCGTCGATGGGAGCAGTGAGCGTGGCGCCGTTCAGAGAGGCTTGGGCGCTCGCCAGCTGCGCCTGGGCGGCAGCGAGGTTGGCCTGGTCCGACTGGATCTGGGCGGCTGACGCGCTGGCGTCGTTGGAGAGCTTCGCCGTGGCCGAATCGACACTCGCCTGCGCGCTGGTGACCTGGCTCTGCAGGGCCGCCGAATCCAGGGTCGCGAGAACCGTGCCCTTGGCGACCTGCTGGCCGGCCTTCACGTTGACCGCCGTGACCTGACCTGACGTCGAGAAGTTCAGGCTCTCGGTGTCGGCCGGCGCCAGCGTGCCGCTGGTCGAGACGGTCTGGCTGATGTTGCCGGCCGTGACGGCGACGACGCGCTGCACCGCACCGCCCTGAGCCGGGGACGACGAGGAGGAGTGCACGATCCAGTAGACGACAGCGGCGATGACGAGAAGCGCGGGGATCAGGACAACCGGCCGGAGCAGTCGTCGACGGGCCCACGCCCGCCGGCTCTGCGGCGGGCGCTGCCACTCGGGCGCGTCGGCGGCGAGAAGCTCGTCGCGAGGGCCACGACCGACGGTCGTCGTCACTGGGTGGTCGTCCCGTTGTTCGTTGGAGCGTTGCCGCCGTTATCGGCGCCGCCGCCGTTTCCTCCGCCGCCAAAGCGTCCGAAGCCACCGCCCCGACCGAAGCCGCCGACGCCCTGCACGACGTTGTTGGCCGACACCGTGCCGTCACTGTTCATCGTGCCGCCCACGACGACCACCTGGCCGGTCTGAAGATCGTTGATCGACACCGACTTCAGGACCATGACCGCCGTGCTGCCGTTGGTGGTGACCGTCTTGGTCGTTCCCTGGTTGTCGGCGATCGTCAGCGTCGTCCCCGAGATGCTCTTGACCGTCCCGTTGGCGAAGCTGTTCGGATCAGGCCGCGTGACGTTCGGGTTGCTCGGCGGCGGCGCGTTGTTGCCGTTCCGATTACCGAAGCGGCGGCCCCCGCCGGGTCCGCCGAAGACGCCGTTCATCGTGCCGGTGTCGGTGATGCGGGCCGCGGTGAGGGCATTGGTGCCATCGGGCGTTCCATTCGCAGTCACGCGATCGCCGACCTTGATGTCGCTCACGGCGCCGCTCACCGTCTTGTAGAACTTGGTCGAGCCGCTCGTGAGCACGGTGGTCGTGTTGCCGCTCGCGGCGGCGCCGCCGTTCTGACCCCGGGCGAAGGTGGCCACCGTCAACGTCGAGCCGTCGATCGACTGAAGCGTGCCGACGGTGCCTCGGCGCCCGTTTCCCGGCCCACCCGCGCCGGGCGTCTGGGAGGCGGTCGACGTCGACGAGGACCCGCCGCCGGCAAGCGCCTTCACCCCGAAGAACCCACCGATCGCGAGCACCACGACGCCGATGGCGGCGGGGATCATCCACTTGCGGCGGGCATCCGACTGCGGCCGCGCGTAGTCCGGAGCCCCCGCTGCGCCGTAGGCGTCGTGGGGCTCCACTTCTGGCTGTGACTCGTCCATGCCCGCGAGTGTCGCGGACACCCCTTGGCTCTCCCTTTGCGGTTCCTGAGAGGAACCTTGGAAGCGAGCTTCGACCCGTGCCTTTTGGCCCTCGGAAGCTCCCCCTCCGTACACTGACGGACTCGTCAGGGGACAGGAGCTGAAGCATGGGTTTGCTGGACGGCAAGGTCGCAGTCATCACGGGTGCCGGGCGCGGTATCGGGCGCTCCGAAGCGCTCCTGCTGGCGTCCGAGGGCGCGTCGGTCGTGGTAAACGACGTCGGGGCAGCCGTCTCAGGTGAGGCGAGCGAGGAGCGCCCGGCCGAGGAGGTCGTCAACGAGATCAAGGCGGCCGGCGGCAACGCGGCAGCCAACTTCGACGACATCACGTCCTGGCAGGGCGGCCAGAACCTGATCCAGCAGGCGGTCGACACCTTCGGCGGTCTCGACATCCTGGTGAACAACGCCGGCATCCTCCGCGACCGGATGAGCTTCAACATGGAAGAGTCCGACTGGGACGCCGTCATCAACGTCCACCTCAAGGGCCACTTCGTGCCGTCGCGGTTTGCGGGCGCCTACTGGCGGGCGAAGTCCAAGGAGACGGGCCAGCCGGTCAACGCCGCCATCATCAACACGTCGTCGGAGGCCGGCCTGTTCGGCAACGCCGGACAGCTCAACTACGGCGCCGCCAAGGCCGGCATCGCGGCGATGACGATCATCCTCGCCCGCGAGCTCGAGCGCTTCGGCGTGCGCTCCAACGCCATCGCCCCCCGGGCCCGCACCCGCATGACCGAGTTCCTCATGGGCAGCGTCGGCGCCGCAGACGACGAGAAGGCCGGCTTCGACGCGTGGGCGCCGGAGAACACCGCGGCGCTCGTGGCGTGGCTGGCCTCGGACCTCTCGAAGGACGTCAGCGGTCAGGTGTTCATCATCACCGGCGGGCTCGTGCAGGTGACCCAGGGCTGGAACCCGGTCAACAAGGCGACGTCGGACAAGCCGTGGACGATCGACGCCATCGAGGGCGTGCGCGACCAGCTGTTCAAGGGCATCGACAGCGGCGTTCCACCCTTCCAGTTCTAAGAAATGAGGCTGGCCTGGGGGCCTGAAGAGGAGGCCTTCAGGGCCGAGCTCGCCGCCTTCCTCGACGCCCACACACCGAAGGAGGCCGTGGGTCTCGACTTCGGCGCGTCCGACGAGCCGGGCATTCCCCAGTGGGCCCGGGACTGGCAGGCCACCCTCTTCGACAACGGCTGGATGGTGCCGGGCTATCCGCCTGAACTGGGCGGGCGCAACGCCACGCCCCTGCAGACGCTCGTATATCAGGAGGAGATGGCATCCCGGGGGCTGCCCCGCTCGGTGCACTTCCCGGGCTGGGCGATCGTCGCCCCGAGCCTCCTGGAGTTCGGCACCGACGAGCAGAAGAAGCTCGCCCCCGCCGCCCTGCGGGGCGACATGGTGTGGTGCATCGGCATGAGCGAGCCGAACGCCGGCTCCGACCTGGCGTCGCTCACCACTCGGGCGGTGCTCGACGGCGACCGCTTCCTGGTCAGCGGCCAGAAGGTGTGGACGTCCTACGCCATGGATGCCCAGAAGTGCTTCTGCTATGTGCGCACCAACCCGGACGTCCCGAAGCACAAGGGCATCACCGTGTTGATCATCGACATGGACACGCCCGGTATCGACATCCGGCCGCTCCGCCAGATCACCGGCACGACCCACTTCGCCGAGGTGTTCTTCGACGAGGTCGCGGTCCCCAAGGAGAACGTCGTCGGCACCGTCGACGACGGATGGCGGGTCACGATGGGCTCGCTCGCCCATGAGCGCGGCGGGCTGTGGCTGCAGACAACGGCCGCCGTCGAGCACGTCCTCGTCGACCTGAAGGCCCTGGCCAGGCGCACGGGCGCCGACGGCAACCAGGCGGTGCGCCGGCGGCTGGC